>CAMCFB010000005.1 GCA_945874125.1 Verrucomicrobia subdivision 6 bacterium
ACAATCCCCCTCTTTTCTGCCCTCGTTCCCAGCACTACGGCCAAGGCGTAGGCGTCCCGGGCCAACCTCTGCAGATTGTCGTTTACCCCCAGAGCCTCCCTCAAATGTCCGGGAAGAAACTCATCAGATGTCACACTCTTTGGCACCGAACCTTCATGAAACGAGGCGACTGCGACTGAAGGTGAATCCTCCTCCGCCAGTTCGAGCCATCCCACCATCTCAACCGCTCCTGCGCGAGCCGGCTCGGGCACCTGCTCATCTTGCATTTCGGCCAATACCAAACGAAGAAAGTCAGCCGTCCGAATCTTTTCCAGATACGGCAATTTCAGGGACACCAATTCAGCCATCACTTTTCGGATTTGTTGCAATGAATCACGCATCATTCGGCCCGACGGAAGATCCAGATTCACCTCCATCTTCCCATAAATCTCGACGAGCATATCGGAGACCTTTTGTGCATGACCGGAGGCAGACCCCTCCGTCGGCTCCAATCCGATCCTGTCTGCCAACTTTTTTGCCCAATCGGCAGCGGGGTGTCCTTCGGGAGGATCCATCTTTTCCGGCACATGCTTCTCCGCATACGCATCCAGCACTTCCGAAGCCTTCAACCATACCCCCATTCCGTCCGGATGCCTCATCAGCAGGGCTGCCGACTCCCACGAGGGAGCTTCTCCCGGTTTTCTGGAAACATAATCCGCCACTGCTCGAAGAAAGCTGGCGACCCGACCCTCCCTCATCTTCTTTCCTTCCGCCCAGTGCGACTCCATCCCCTCTTCCCTCAACGCCTCGCGAATCCCAGCTACGGCTTTTTCGTCCGCCACGGCCAGAGTGGCGCCAGGCCAGGTCTTCGCCATCTCGGCCAAACGCACCGCCTGATCGGCCGAACGCACCACCGCGTGGATCTGGCCACTCTCCAACTTGGCTTTGCGTTTCGCCCAGAATTCGGGATGCAACCGCCCCACCTCGTCAAAACCCTCCTTTTCACTTTCGGGCGCGAAGACCAGCACCTGCGGAGGCTGGGAAAGACGTTGCAACATTTTCATAAAGATCGGGCGGATCTCGACCACACCGGCCAGCACGACCCGAACTTGCTGCGGAGTTCCCTTTTCGGCCAAAACAGCCCTTCGCTCGGCCGGATCCATCCAGCCGGCCTTCCTCAGGATATTTCGAACCTCTCCAAAAACTTCTTCCAACAGCTCCCACCGCTCCGCCTCAATTTCCGGTGCCTCGGGCATCTTTTCCGAGATTACCCGGGCGACCTCCGCAAAGCTCACTCCCTCCCCGCCCAATTCATTCCGTAGAGTCAACAAACGCCGGGCGAGCAACAGCTCTGGCTGCCCATTCCGTCCCACCCCTTCGGGTGTCTGGAACAGTTTGGATTTTTTTTCCTGGGGCAGGAGGCATAGAGCTTCCATCCAGGCAAGTTTTTGAGTTAGTTCTGGAGCCGCCGGAAGAAGTCCTGACGGGGCGCTAAAGAGATCGTCGACGATACGGGCGATCGTAGCGATTTTTGGAAGGAAAAGAGTCCGCTTTTGCCGGTCTGCCTCGACCGCCAGCTTTTCCAAAAGACGCCGCCCTGCCCGGGACCCTCGCACCACTACCCTAACCTCTGACAAATCCTCAAAGTTCTCCAATAACCACTTTGCCGTGTGTCCAATCACAGGCTCTTCCCAACCTAGGAATGTACGGCTCATCATCAGAAACCATACCCTAGCAGGTGGGACAAATTCCGTCCCATCCTGGATTTTAAGAAAGACGCCACATCCTGACCTACGTAAGATGCCTCCTCGATGTCATCTCAATCTCCCGTCTACCGCAAGGTTGCCTTCCGACTCATCCCCATCCTCTTCTCCTGTTACATCTTGGCTTATATCGACCGGGTTAACGTTGGCTTCGCCAAACTTGCGATGCGCGAGGTCCCCTGGTTCTCCGATGCCGTGTTTGCCGCAGGAGCAGGCATTTTTTTCGTCGGTTACTTTATTTTTGAAGTTCCTGCGAACCTCATTCTGCACCGCACGGGAGCCCGACTCTGGATCGCCCGTATCATGATCAGCTGGGGAATCATCTCCACCTTGATGGCCTTCAGCTACAACGCTACCTCCTTCTACATTCTCCGTTTTCTCCTTGGAATAGCCGAGGCGGGCTTTTTCCCCGGCATTATCCTGTACCTGACCTACTGGTTCCCGCGTGAACACCGAGCCCACATGACCGCCATGTTTATGACCGCAGTCGCCGCCGCCGGCGTCCTCGGTAGCCCTATCTCAGGCTGGATTCTTCAAGTTTCCGACGGATGGCACGGGCTTCACTCTTGGCAGTGGCTCTTTATCTTAGAAGGCACTCCTTCCATTCTTCTCGGCCTCCTCGTACCCCTTCTCCTCACCGATCGACCTGAACACGCCCGCTGGCTGACCTCCACAGAAAAGTCCTTTATCCTCGAAAAGATCGATATCGAACAGCACCGCAAACTCGCCTCTGGCGAACACGCTTTCAGCCTGAAGGATGCTTTTCGCTCTAAGCGAATTTGGATTTTCTGCCTCACCCAGTTCACCATCGTCTTCGGTCTCTACGGTGCCTCCTTTTGGCTTCCCCAGATCATTCACGACACCCTGACCCCGGTGGACTGGCAGATCGGACTCTACTCAGCACTACCGTGGACCTGCGCCGCCTTTGGTATGGTCTGGGTCTGCCGCCATTCCGATCGCACAGGGGAACGCCGCCTTCATGTCGGCCTCTCTGCTTTAACCGCTGCCTTCGCCTTTGCCGCCAGCGGTTTCCCCGGCCTTCCCGGCTGGGCCCGACTCATCACCTTGGCTATCGCGGTCACGGGGGTTATGTCCACCACCTCATGCTTCTGGTCCGTGCCCACCGCCATCCTTTCTGGAACCGCCGCCGCCGCCGGCATCGCTTGGATCAACTCGGTCGGAAATTTGGCTGGTCTGGTTGCTCCAGAACTTTTCCGCTGGATGAAAAGCCACCACGGAATGAGTGCGGCCCTTCTCGGTCTAGCCGCCATTCAGGCCTGCGCAGGGATCCTGGCCCTCGTCACCATCCAGCCAAAACGTAACTAGTTTTTCTCAATCGGAACCGTCGCCCAACATCGTTGGTAGTCTTTTTTCCGTTTTTGCGCCCAGCTCCCGCAGCTTCTCCGCCGTGCCGAGAATGTTTCCCTTCTTTTCGGAGAGTTTTTTCACCGCCGACTCATGCGCCTCGTGAGCTTTCCCCAGCGCCTTGCCAACCTCCGTCAAGTCCCCGCAGAAGTTCGCTAGATCGTCGTGCAGTTTGCCACCCAGCCGGGCGATCTCCTGCACATTCTTATTTTGTCGCTCGATCTTCCACAAATTGGCAATTGTTCGCAGGGTCGACATCAGGGAACTCGGAGTCGTCAGCACAATCCGCTGATCGAACGCATACTCAAGCAGATCCGGATTCGCCCGCAGAGCCGCCCCAAAGGCCGGCTCAATTGGGATAAACATCACGGTAAAATCCAGCGACCTTCCCTCCAGCAGGTCCGGATAGGCCTTTCCGGAAAGATCATCAATAAACCGCTTCACCGCCAACCCGTGCGCCTTGAGGCTCTTCTCCTGATCTGCCGGTTCCGTGGCCGAGCAGTACGCGTCGTAATCCACTAATGGCACTTTGCTGTCGATGACTATGGCACGGTTTTCCGGAAGAAAGATCACCGCATCCATCCGCTTCCGATCAGCCGACTCCTGCGTCCGATACTCCCGACCCTTTTCCAGACCCGAAATCTCCAACGTCTTCTCCAGGACCATCTCTCCCCATCGACCCCGGACTCCCGAATCATTTTTCAGGGCACTGGTGAGCGCATGGGTCTCCGATCCCAACTTCGTGCTCATGGCCTGAATCTGTTGGAGCTCCCTCCTTAAATCTCCCTGCAAGGTGGTTTCGGCCGTGTGCACCTCGTCCACCCGTTTCCGGAATGCCTCCATCCGATCAAGAATCGGCCTCAACTCGATCCCCACCTGCTTCTGATTATCCTCTGCCAATCGTTTTGTTCCCTCCGTCACCATCTGCTGGGCAACAGCGCGAAAATCAGACTGCAAACGAACGGCTAACTCCTCCTTCTCTTTTCTGGCCTCCATCAGGCTTCGCTCAGCCGACTGGCGTTCCGCTTCCGCCCTGACCCTACCCTCCCGTGCTTCCCGACATTCCGACTCTGCTTGTATGCGGGCTTGCTCCTGCTCCTCCGCTCGTCCTCGCGCCGCCTCTATCTCTCCCGAAATCTTACCCATCCTGCCCGAAAAGTAAGCGTACGCCCCTACCCCACCGGCTAGAAAACCTAACAGCCCTGTTACCCAAATGACCCAGTTCATCCGAAAATGGTTTCCCCCCGCCACTGCGGTGTCAATCGCCTACCCCTTAGCCGGCCTGCTTTCATCTCAACATCCTGCCATGAGGGGTGGGACAAATACAGGGTGACCCGACGAACTCACTTTTCTATGATCGGGCATGCTCATATTCACACCGCTTCTCCCACTCCTCATTTTGCTGCACTCCTCCACCTTGGCAGGTGATTTCCACCCCTCGGTTCAAGTTCAGGAAAATCTATCCACCACCACCAGCTGGGATGGAGAACCCATCCACTACCCAGCGGGCACCGCCAAACTTTCGGGTGCGATTGTCACCCTCGCGCCTGGTACGGAGACAGGTTGGCACATCCACCCCGTCCCATGCATCGCCCTCATTCTTGAAGGGGAACTGCTGGTCGAACTCAAAGATGGCCGCACCAAAAAACTCAAAGCGGGCGATACTTTAGCGGAAGTCATCCAAACGCCCCACAACGGCAAGAATATCGGGAAAGTCCCCCTGAAAATAGCCGTCTTCTATGCGGGCAACACGGAACTGAAAACCACCCTGCTCTGCCCGTAACTTCGGTCTTACCGGGCATGCCTGATCTATCCGCTCATGCCTGGTGGCTTGGCTTGGCTGCTGCGCTTTGTGCGGGCCTTTCCAAATCCGGTTTCGGACCCTTTGGCCTGCTCACCGTTATTTTGATGGCCGAAATCTTGCCCGCCCGTGAGTCGACCGGAGTCGTTCTGCCTCTCCTCATCTTTGCTGATCTTTTAGCGGTTCGCTCCTTTCAGGAGCACGCTTCCTGGCCGGCTCTTCGGGCTCTGCTACCCGCAACCGGGGTGGGCATTATCACCGGTTGGTGGATCATGCCTGCGATTCCCTCGGAGTTTTTTGGGCGCACTTTGGGCTGGATCATCCTTTGTCTCATCGGAGTCATTATCGTCCAACGGTTGCGTCCTCAACTTCTCGCAACCATCACCACCCACCCCCTCCTCGGCATGGGTTGCGGATGGGCCGCCGGGGTGACGACCATGATTGCCAATGCCGCCGGCCCCATCACCGCTTTCTACTTTCTTTCCCAACGGTACAGCAAAATGGTCATGGTCGGCACGGGAGGATGGTTTTATTGTGCCATCAACATCTCGAAACTCCCCTTCAGCTGGGAGCTAGGCCTGCTCAACGGAAAGTCTCTTCTTCTGGACCTGATCCTCTTGCCCGGCGTTTTGGTCGGCTTTTGCCTCGGCCACGCATTTCTCAAGCGCATCCCCCAGAACGTGTTTGAATGGCTCCTCATTCTCATGGCCGCCGCCGCCGCGCTGAGAATGATTCTGGTTTCCTAACCTGGCAAGATGGACGAGGGCTTGCTCTCTCCAGAGAGGATTTTCCCTACCTACTTGGCAGGGGCAAACATCATCATCTCCATTGTCTGACGCCCAAACTTGCTCAACTTCATGCCACCCTTTCCATCTGCCTGAACCAACCCCCGGCAGTAGTACTTTCCTTCACTCGGTTTGCCAGGATTGGCGATCAACACGGGCTCGAAAACCACCTCGCTCCCTGCCTCCACTCTCAACGGCAAGCCCCACGGAGTCATCTCGATCTGCCACGAACGTGCCCCGCTGCACTTTTCGGAAAACTCCACCCAATCGGTCCAGGCCACCCGTCCGGTGGGGGCAGGTACTTTCACCAGGAAACCTCCCGGCTGAGCCGACAGCGCCTCCCGCCACGTCTTCGGTTTGCCCTGATGCGCTGCTTCGATCAGCGGAACTGGATCTAGGCCAATCAAATTCAACCCGTGCCACTCGCCGTGTCGGTTCGGCTGCCAGAGACGCCCCGGCTTGGCCTGCTGCACCCAATCGTCAAATTTTGGGTTCAACTGAAAAACAATCTCCCAGTGGAGATGCGCGCGCGACTGCACCAACCCCGGCCCCGTCCACCCCAAAACACCCAACGGATCCCCTGTCGCCAAAATCTGCCCCACTCGCACGCAGACCGACCCCAAATGCCCATACAGGGAATAAACGGGAAGCCCGCCCCAATCGTGTCTCACAATCACCTGCTTTCCGTAGTCGGATATTTTCTCATCGTCATTCACCCGCACCACCACACCCGCGGCACAGGCGCGGACGGGGTCCAAAGGCTCTCCCTTCGCATCCCGTCGAAGCGGTCGGATATCCATTCCCTTGTGAAACCGTTCGAAAAATCGCGCCGGTTCAGGTTCCGACGTCCGCGTAAAACCAAACATTCCGGAGATCAACCGACGGCTGATGGTGGGTTGAAAGAATTTTTTGGGCTCATTCTCCAAAAGGAAGTGATTTTCCGTGGGTAGTTGCCACGGGATACGGTCCGTCTCTGGCTTTTCTTGCCCCACCCCCAACGACATGAGAAACGTACACAGCCCCATCACGGCCGAACCTGTAGATCGACCGATCGAGCCGAACGAGAGGGCAATTTTCAAGATTTAGATCGGAGCGCTATCGCGCCTTCAACTTGACCGCCCCACTTCGCAGCGCAATGAAATTGCCCTGCTTGATCGCACCCACCACCGTCACCAAAACCTCCTCGCCCTCCTTCAGCTGCCGCACCGATCGCGGCAGCTCATCCAAAGTCCTCGCCGGCACTTGCCCCAGTCCGACAACCAACATCCCCTCTTGAATTCCTGCCCTCGACGCCGGGCTGCCCTTTTCCACCGCCGTGACCAGTAGCCCGATTCTGCCCTGATAGCCCAACTGCAACGACTCGTTCGGCGGGCAGTCACGCAGCTGGAGTCCAAATTTTTCTTTCAAGGCAACTCCGGCCGATCTTTGCACGGGGGGCTTGATCTTCCCCTCCACCACGGCAATCGCCTCCGCCACCCACTGCTTCACCCGCTCGGCTGGGATGGCAAATCCGATGCTTTCGACCGGAAGATTCTGGGCAATCGACATCTTGGCTGAACTCAAGCCCACCAAGTTTCCCTCCACGTCGACCAGCGGTCCTCCACTATTTCCAGGGTTAATCGCGGCATCCGTTTGCAGAAGCCCCTCCATCGTCAAATCCCCAATGGTGAGTGTTCGATCCTTTGCACTCAAAATTCCGGCGCTGACGCTGCTCTCGTATCCCACCGGGTTGCCCAGGACCAAAACGGTCTGCCCCAGCAAATTGGGGGATAGTTTTTCTAAACTGAGGTACGGCAAGGGTTCAGGGCTCTCGATTTTAATCAGCGCCAGATCGAGTAAATCGTCATCCCGCAATAGCACGGCCTCCGTGTCCTTCCCATCCGCCAAGGTCACCATGATCTTCAACTTCGCTGCCCGCTCCACCACATGCTGATTCGTGATGATGTAGCCATTCGGGCTGACAATGGCACCCGAGCCCAGATTTTTGATCGGGGTCGCTAAGATCCGATTTCCCCGGGTCACCCCTCCCCCGAAATACCTTTCAAAGAAAACATCCCGCGGATCCCTCACCTCCTGAGTCACGATCCGCTCCGTGTTGATATTCACCACCGCAGGTCGAACTTTCTCCACTGCCTTGACAATCGGCTCCTCGTGCGGCGCCACTGCGAAAACTGTGATGGCGTACGAAAATAGGAAAAAACAGCGAAATAGCCTCATCATCAAGAGATAACATATTCAGCAAAACACTCAAGTGTGCGAGTCGCGCTGAAGACGGATCAATTCTGCGAAAACTATTTTTTGATTCGACCGCACCCTTTTCGGTTTTGCGCAGTTTAATCCCTATGCGGATGAACTATCGCCACTGGGTCAGGTCCAACCTCCTTCGGGAGGAGCCTAGCCCTATCCTTTCCGAGTCGGTCCTACAGAGAATCTGGTTTGAACAGCTTGTCCGACATCCCCTGATCACTTTGACGGGGGAGAAAATCACCCTCCATCAACCCGGCGTTTGGAATCACCGCGCCGGACCGGATTTTTTACGCGCCTCCTTCTCCACGTCCGAGGGTCGCACTTACACGGGCGATGTGGAGCTGCATCGCCACTCGTCCGACTGGAGTGCCCACGCTCACTCCGAAAATCTAGCCTACCGTAATGTTCTTCTCCATGTTTTCTGGCAGGCCGACCCCTCCCTTTCCGACACCTCTCCTCCGCACATTCGCTCCATTGCGATCGAACACCAACTATCGGCTCCCCTCACCGAGCTGATCTCCCTCTTTCGCTCCTCTCCTGCACAGATCCTCACGGGTGAAAAGCCTGGTCACTGCCACCCTCTCCTCGTTTCGCTTCCGCCTGAGCAGCTCCGGGCGATTCTGGAAGAAGCAGGCTGGCATCGTCTTCGCCTTCGCCGCTCACTTGCCCAAGCGCGATGCCACACCCACGGCTTCGAACAAGCCACTTGGGTTGCCGTGGCGGAAGGGCTGGGCTTTTCCGAAAATCGGAAACCTTTCGCTTCTCTCGCCCGGGCTGTCCCGATCGAGAAGCTTTTACAACTATCCGATCCAGCCGATCGGGAGGCGGTTCTCTATGGGGTATCTCGTTTGCTGCCCGACCCCACCCGAACCCCCGTCACTCCACGTGCCCTACCCTACGTCAAAGATCTATGGAAACGCTGGTGGTTTCATCGTGAGCTCTGGTCCCCCCATATTTTACCCCTAGGCTGCTGGAAGTTGGGGGCCACTCGTCCGAACAACTCTCCCTTTCGCCGGGTAGGAGCTCTCTCCTGCCTCACCTATCCCCTCGTCTGGCAAAGCTGGATCGAGTCGGTCCGCCAAGGGGATGCGGATGTCTTCCTCAAAGTTCTCCGCTCCCTTTCGCACCCCTTTTGGGATCACCACGCCAGTTGGGACGGGCGCATTCTGCCCTCCTCCTCGCGACTGATTGGAATCGATCGCGCCAGCGCCCTTCTTTTTCATGTGCTGGGTCCGATGGCGGAGTGCTCGGAGGCCGATCTCGGCCAGCAGATGGAAACATGGCCAGCGGCGGGGGATGCGGGTCGCCTTCGCTCCGCCTCGATGCGACTGCTCGGCACATCGTTTCCTCCCGCGGATGTCCGCTCGCAACTTGCCCGCGAAGGCCTTCTTCAGATTTACAAAGACTTCTGCCGGGCCAAACCGTGCCGCGAATGCTCGATGCCCGAATTTTTACAACAGAAATGAGGAATGCGGCCCTTCAGTGGCCGCTACTCCAGCGCCTGATAATCCGCCCAATCCCTCAAATCGTAGTGCCACCACTCATCTGGCACCCCCGAAAATCCAGCGGCAAACATGGCTCTTCTTAAAATCCGTGCCCTCTTCGCCACCTCCTTGGAAACATCGGAAAAATCCTCATCCGCTTTTTTGCTAAAATCGTCATGGTCACTCGGCATTTCCAAAATCTTCCCATCCTTGTCCGCCAAACTCACATCCACACTCGATCCCCTCGTGTGACGACTCACCTTGGTCGGGGGCGTCAAAAACCTGCCATCCGGCTTGGCCGCCCACAACGCCTGCTGGGCATACCTCGGCCTCCACGCATCCCACAAAACCAAGCGATAACCCTTCTCCCGCAACTCCCGCGAGACCCGAGCCAACTTCGCTATCGTCTCCTGCCGCAACCAGGCCCGCCCATCAGAATAGATTTTCTTTCCCGTAATATTTCTCTCCGTCCCATAGCGAACTTCCAAAACGACTCCGGGCACATTTTCCGATGTGACCTCCACTAAGGCAGGGTTCCGCGGTTTTTCTTCAGCAAAAAGAATCCCCACCCCCGAGACCAACCCCAACACCCAGGCAATATTTCGGGCAATCAACGCTGACTCAACGGGACCACTTTGCGCCCCAAAGCAGGCCCGACATACTCACTCGCGGGACGGAAAAGACGATTGTCCGACCACTGCTCCAACACATGCCCCGTCCAACCCGACATCCGCGCCACCGCAAAAATGGGGGTAAACAGGTCGGTCGGTAACCCCATGCTGTAGTAAACCGTCGCCGAATAGAAATCGACATTCGCCTCCAACTTTTTTTCCGTCCGCATAATATGAGCGATGCGCTCACTCATCTGAATCCACTTGGGCTCGCCCAACTCTGCCGTCAGCTTCTCCGCCATCCGCTTGAGATGAGGAGCCCGCGGGTCCAACACTTTATAAACCCGATGACCAATCCCCATAATTTTTTTCTTCTGCTCCATCTGCTCTTTCACCCAACCATCCACTTTCTCCAGCGAACCAATCTGCTGGAGCATGTGAATCACCCCCTCATTCGCCCCTCCGTGCAAGGGCCCCTTCAAGGTTCCGATGGCCGCACTGATCGCCGAATAAATATCGGTTAAAGTCGAGGCGCAGACCCGTGCGGCAAAGGTCGACGCATTCATTCCATGATCCGCATGCAGTACATACGCCATATCCAGAGTCGCCACCGCCTCACGACCCGCCTCCTGCCCGTTTAAAAGGTAGAGAAAGTGCGCCGCCTCACCCAGATCTCGGCGGATGGGCGGCAACGATTGCCCCCGGCGCGCCCGATGGAAATAGGCCGCAATCACTCCAATCTTCGCCGTCAGTGAAATTTGCCGTTGGCGATTCAAAACCACCTGCTCAGCCCCCACCGCCCCATAGTCGTACAGGCCCAACATCGATACGCAGGTGCGCAGAATATCCATCGGGCCCGCATCCTTCGGTGCCCCCAAGATATAATCGACCACCTCCTTGGGCAGATCTCTCTGACCCGCCAGATCTCTCTTCAATTCATCCAACTGCTTGGCGTTAGGAAGATCACCCTCCCAAAGCAGATAACACGCCTCCTCATAGGTCACCTTTCCCGCCAGCTCATCGATATCGTAGCCCCGATAAAGCAATTTCCCCTCCAACCCCAACACATCGGAGATCGCCGTCCCCGTGGCCACCACTCCCTCCAATCCCTTGGCGATAATTTTTGGGGCAGAGTTCTCGCTCATCTTATTTTCCCAGAGCTGCCGCCACCTCGTGCCCAATCTCGCCCAAATTCTTTGCCATCCGAACCCCCGCTTTTTGCAAAGCCTCGATCTTGGCCTGAGCTGTGCCTTGCCCGCCTGAAATAATCGCCCCCGCATGACCCATCCGCCTTCCCGGAGGCGCCGTCGCCCCCGCAATAAAGGAAACCACTGGTTTCTTCACGCGAGCCCGGATGTACTCGGCCGCCTCCTCCTCCTCCGATCCCCCAATCTCGCCAATCATCACGATCGCCTTGGTATCAGGATCGGCGTGGAGATACTCCACCGCTTTTTGCAGGGTCAATCCATGGATCGGATCTCCTCCCACCCCGATGCAGGTGCTCTGCCCCAAACCCTGACTGGTGATCTGCCAGACCGCCTCATAGGTCAACGTACCACTACGCGAAACCACCCCCACATGACCCGGCCGATGGATATATCCGGGCATAATGCCAATCTTGCAGGCCCCGGGAGTAATAATGCCAGGACAGTTCGGCCCAATCAAAACGCAGGAGCGCTCCGCTAAAGCGTGTCGCACCCGCATCATATCCATCACCGGAATTCCCTCGGTAATCGCGACGATCAACTGAATCCCTGCATCCGCTGCCTCCAAAATCGCATCTCCGGCAAACTCCGGCGGCACAAAAATCATCGAGGCATTGGCTCGGGTCGCCGCCACCGCTTCCGATACGGTGTCAAAGATGGGAACCGTGTCCTCAAATTTCTCCCCACCTCTCGCCGGCGTCACCCCCGCCACCACCTGCGTGCCATACTCTTTGCAGGCCGAGGCGTGAAATGAACCCGATTTGCCCGTAATGCCTTGGACGAGCAGCCGCGTATTGGCATCCACTAAAACCGACATCTTATTTGCCTTTCTTTCCGGTAGCCGCCGCGACTGCTTTCTCTGCCCCCTCCATCAATCCCTCGGCCGGAATTAACGGGAGCCCCGACTCCTTTAAAAGTTTTCGCCCCTGCTCCACATTCGTTCCCTGCAACCGAACAATGATCGGAACCCGTGGAGGATTGCTCTTGCAAGCCGCAATCATGCCCTGCGCCAAAAGATCGCACTTGAGGATTCCGCCAAAAATATTCACAAAAACCGCTTTCACCGAAGTGTCGGCTTGCAGCAAACGGAAAGCCGCCGTGATCATCTGCTCCGATGCCCCACCCCCCACATCCAGAAAGTTGGCCGGCTTTCCACCCGCAGCCTGGATCAAATCCAGTGTGGCCATGGCCAACCCCGCCCCATTCACCATACAACCGATATTTCCCTCCAGCCCGATATAATTCAAATGATGTTCCGCCGCCGCTAGATCCCTCGGATCCTCCTGCGAGGGATCCTGCAAATCCTGAATCTCCTTGTGCCGGAAGAGTGCGTTATCATCAAAATTGAGTTTGGCATCCAGCGCGACCACATCACCGCCCTTGGTCACGGCCAGGGGATTGATTTCGACCTGCGAACAATCCTTCTCAATGAAAAGCTTGTAAGCGGCATGCAGCAAACGACAGGGAGCCCGCAATCCGGTCGATGGAAACCCCAGAAAAATACTTACCTTTCGTGCCTGATACGGCTGCAGGCCTAAACCCGGGTGAATGACCTCACGCAGAATTGCCTCTGGACTCTTTTCCGCCACCGCCTCGATCTCCACCCCACCTTGCTGGCTGGCCACAATGACGGGACACCCTGAATTTCGATCGAGCACAATCGCCAGATAGAGCTCCCGCGCGATTTCGGTCGATTCACCTACCAAAACTGCGTGGACCGGTTTGCCCTCTGGCCCCGTCTGATGAGTGACAAGGGTGTTACCAATCATGTGCTTGGCCACATCCCGGACTTGGTGTGGGGTTTTCACGAGGTGAACTCCACTTTTGTATCCGTCGGTAAAGTGTCCTTTCCCGCGGCCCCCCGCATGGACCTGTGCCTTGACCACAAAACTGTTGCATGGAAGAGAGCGAGCGATCGATTCCGCCTCCTCCGGTGTTTTCGCTACAGCCCCCCGCGGGATCGCTACCCCAGAGGCGGCCAGCAGGTCACGAGCTTGGTATTCGTGGATATTCATATAGAAGAAAAACTAATGACAGGGAGAGTCGTGGAAACAGGCGTTTGAGTCAACCCACCAATCCAATCTAATCCTGCTTCGGCTCTTCCTCTGGCACCGCCTCGGTCCCGGCCGCCTGTAGACCCACATCCTTTCCCTTGGCACCACTCCTCATCGTTAAGGGCTGGAGCTCCTTGGCCGAGAAACCCGTCAAATCCCGCTCCGTTTTACTAGTCTCACCTAACTCTTGATTCCCCATTACTACAGAGGGCTGGATCATCACTACCAGTTCCTGCCGAAGGGTTGAGTCAGAAGTGGATTTGAAAAGATTTCCCATCATGGGAATTGTCGACAGAAAAGGTACTCCGGCTACGGTTTTACTGTCTGTTTGCGTAACCAATCCACCCAGCAAAATAGTAGAGCGGTCAGGTACGATCACCGTGGTGTTCAGCTCTTGTGTCGCGATCTCAGGTACAGTTACTCCCCCGCCGATACTTGTATTGGCACCTGGGATAATATTGTCGTTCGTTTGCACAATTTGCAGACTGATCTCCTTTTCGTTATTAATGAGTGGAACCACCTCAATCTTAAGTACCACATCTTGGTACTGAATGTTCGACTGCTGGGAGCCTGAAGTCGTGGTGGCACTGCCTCCTGCACCTAAAGTGGTCACTGTGCTGGTTGGAACAGCAATTTTGCGTCCACTATAAATTGTTGCTTTTTTATTGTTGGCCGTAAAAACCGCCGGCCGGGAAGCAATGCGAAAGCGGCTAGTAGCTGTGAGGGCATTGATATACAGATCGATCGAGCCAAGAATAAATGTCGCAATCTGCATTCCCGGCAACGCACCGATCGCCACTTGTGACATCTGCCCTAGGGTGGCGGCAGCAGGAGAAAGAGGGGTAATTCCCTCCCTCTCTTGTCGGGTCGGATCCCCATCCACATTTGTCCCGTATACCGTTGTGGCACCCGAAATAAATGGATTGCCCCCAGATACGGAAGCCGCCCCCGTCCTTGGCCCACCAATATATTTCTGCAAAATATTGACGGCAAACTCATCATCATTACTCACCTGCAACTGCCCAATCACGGTCGCCAAATACACTTGCATCGGTTTTTTATCCAACTTGGTCAGCAGCGCCTTCACCTTGTCTTTGGCCTCGGGCTGGCCAATGACCAAAATCGAATTCGCCCGATTGTCCGCAATCAACTTCGTCTTTCCCACAATCAACGATTCCGCCGCCTGCTCCTCCCCTGGTTCCGATAACACATCCGCCTTTTTTCCGCCCGAACCTGAAGCCCCAGCCGCTCCTCCCGTCACCGCCCCCCCTGTCCCAATCCCTCCCGTCACCCGCCCCGTGGATTGACTTCCCCCCGCCCCACCCTCACCCCCCTCATCCCCCTCCTCCTGCAACATATCCCCCAAAATCTGCAGCATATCGGTCGCCGCCACGTAATTCAGCGAATGCTCGTACGGATCCGTCAGCTCCACCGCAATATCGAACTCCTCGATCAGCGCCTTGATTGCCGCAAAGTCAAAGGGACTAGCGATGACCAAAATCCGATTCGTCCTCGTATCCGCAATCAGCTGAATATCCCCGGCAAACCCGCTTTTGCCTCCGCCAATGGTGACCCCGCTCGATCCAGTTGCCCCCGTTAAACCAGGAACATTCGGCTGGGCCGGTTGCCCAGTCGCTGCCTTCGCACCCCCACCCCCTGAGCCCTCCTCCCGCTTTTCCAAAATGGTCGTAATCAACTCCACCACGCGATCCGCATTCGCTTGCTCGAGGGAGATAAACTCCGATTTTTTTTCGGGGGCGGGTGTATCAATCAGATTTCGTACATCGATGAGTCTTCGAATCAAAGTCGAGTTCTCCGTAATCAACACCTGATTGGCCACCGGAACAGGGACGAGGCTGCCATAAGGGTGAAGGGTGATAAACTGCTCAAAGATAGGCACCGCGTCCGCCGCCGAAAGGTGGGTCAAAGGCATAACGTAGGACGCCACCACCTCCCCCTCCGGCAACTCATTCTCATTCGTAAAAAGAAACACTCCCTCACTCCTCGGATTCTTTCCCCCCGCCGTATTGATCACCTTCACCGAATTCTTATCCACCGCGATAAAAGCATAGCCGTTCAACAGAAGGGTGGATTCGATCAGCCGAATCGCCTCGGCCTTCGATACCGGCTGATTCAAGGTCAAACTCAGATTTGCCCCACCCGCCAACAAGCTGGCGTCTTTAATCAGAGTCACCCCCTTCAGCCTTTCATAAACCATTAAAAAATCGGAGACTGGGTTATTCGGAAACTGAATCGTGTCGGGAGTAACCATCTCCTCCGCCTGGCTGCCCGCCACCTTTGGCGATTGCGATGGGGTCACCAAGCCTGCGTTAGGAGCCTCGGGCAAATCCTGCCCGACTAATGAGTTCCCCAATAAAATCAATCCCCAAAGCGAAAAAACTCTCAACTTCATTTTCACTTCCTGGGTCCTTGCGGAATCGGAATGACCCGTCGGCGAATCACGGGTGGGTTCGGATTGGCGGCCTTAGCCCCAGGATTCTGCACCTGCGCGGGTTGCCCCGGCAGGCCGGGCACCGGAGGTTGTCCTTGCACAGGCACCGCCGCCATCGGCGGCGCTCCACCCCCCATTGCCTCATACTTCAGCGTGGCCATCTCATTTCCCTTTTTAATTTTTGCCTGCATTTTCGATGGATCCCCCGAAGCATCTTTTTTCAACTCCAACAAAATCATACCCTGCGCCGATGGCGACGCCTTCATCCCCACCAAAATCCGATCAGGCTTGGTTTTGTTTGCCACCATGACGAAATCCTCACCATCCATCCGAACATAACCGCCCAAAACCAAATCCTTGGCGAAATCCGCCTCCGCCGTGGCCGAGGCCAAGGTGAAAGGGGACTTCTTGCCCAAGGCCGCGTAACGAGACACTTCCAGCGCCTTGGGCAAACCCGAACGGGTCTCCGTGGCAGGCTCTGAAAGGGCGACTGGTGGCGGCATATCGGGACTCATCTGACCCCATCCTATCCCCTTCCCGACTAAAACGAGGATAACCCCCATCCCGAATGTGAAGAACTTGTTCATTCCTTGGCTGTCCTAAAAAATTGCCCGACCTCTGCCTCCCCCACCATTTTTGGGGGTTCTGGGCTCAACTTGAGATTGAGAGAAATTAACGCCACCCCACCCTCCGGTTGATACAATTGCGCCGCCCACTGAACAAATTGCCCCAGACTTCCCGTTAATCTCATCCGATTGCTCACCACCGTGCAGGCCACCCCTGGCTTCGGGCTCTGCAATGTCTGCTCCTCAATCTTGAGACCCGCCGCCGTCGCCGCACTTTGCGATTTTTTCTGCAAAGCCGGAGCCGGATTGTCCGTCGGAACCGTTTTTAAGTTCTTCTCCAACCAAGCCGACTTTTCCTCCCACTCCGCCTTCTGCTCCATCCAACCCTGCGCCTCTTCCAACTCCGCACTTTTCTCGCTGACAACACGCCGATTTGCCTGATCAAAACTCAAGACAACCTTGAGACCCAAAAGATGAAGACCCGCCACCACCGCCAAGGCCAGAAATAGGGTTAACTTTTTTTCATGGCGCGTCAGCGTTCGCATCGGTCCCTCCTTCCTCCGTCACCACGGCTCCCACTGGAATCCCCTCCGCTTGAAATCGCGCGTTCCCGTTCGGCAATAAGGACGGTTGCGGATGCTTCCACTGGTAGGCCGCCAACATCGGTTCCTTCTTTAACCACTCGAAATACTTCTCCGTCTGCTCCAAATCCTTGCCCTCTCCCTGCAAAAGCAATCTCCGCGTATTGTAATCAAAAGAAGTTAGTCGCACTCCCTCAATCTCTCCCGGATCCTTCTCAATCAGCGGACGCGAAACCTGCCACAAAAGCTCTAAGGCATTCAATTTCGGATTCACTAAAGCTCCCGCCTCCCTCCAACTCATCGCCGCATCCCGAATCCGTCCCGACTCCTCCGCAATCTTCCCCAAATCACTCTCAATTCGGTACCGCTTCACCAGAGGAATCGAGATGTAAACTAACCCTGCCGTCATCAAGACCGCATAGGCCAAAACCCCCAGCCGAATCATCTTTTTGCGTTCCCCCTGTTGCGCCTTGACCAACCTCCGCTCCGTCAAAACGGTCGGCTGCAAATCCCACGGCCCCGCCGGCAGACGGGGAACCGCCCGCGCCTCCGTTCGCACCGGGCAAGGCAGTTGCGACAATATTTGCCGGGCTTCACCCGGAATTTCTCCATCCTCTCGCACCACCAGCTGACTCAGCGCCCCGCAAGTTCCCTCCGCCTCCATTTGCGCCAACAATGACCCAACCTCAGTTGCCACCCCTGCGTTGAGCTCCCTCGCCAGCAACGGCTGCGTGTGCAGCCACTTCCCTCCGGTGTAGAAATCCATCACCCACCGCCCCAACTCCCTCCTCAAAACAGCCGATGCTCCACCACCTCCCGCGGGTAAAACGTGCCCGGCCACCTCATACCGACCCGCCTCCTCCAACAACCAATCCTCCTCCAATGCCCCCGCTAAGACCACCACCGCCTCCAACTGCCTCGACCCCGGCTCCCCCTCCCCCACCGCCGGAACTGGCTCCGTCCGAATCGACTCCATCGCCCAGACCGCACTGTCCGGATTCGTCCCCAAAAGATTTTTCGACTCCAGCGCAATCTTGGCCAAATCCCGCGGAACAATCCCCTCCTCCACCGGAATCCATAAGGGAATCGAAAAAAAGGATCGGGAAGGCAAACAAACCACCGCTCCCGCTACTTCCCCTAATTTCTTTGGACTCTCCACCGGCCCCACGCACTGGGCCCCATCCTCCGTCGTGCTCCAGGCTTCCCACCCCTCTGGACCAGGAAAAATAAACACCGGCCCCTTGGCCTCTTTTCCCTTCCCCTTCTTCACCTTGGCCACTTTTGCTTTCAAGGAGCCTCCTCCTCACTCCACCGCGCTCTGACCTGAGGAGGATTCGATTTTCGGGAGATCAGAGCCACAACTTTTCTTGTAGCTTCCCCCACCTGACCCGTCGAGGTCACCCGCCAAAGATCCTCCTCCTCCGACGTCACGCGATCCGCCCACGCCTCCGAATTCGGACCCAATAACCCCAGATTCACTACGTCGTCCTGCGTTTGGTCCACCTGATCCGGCCCAGGTCGCGCGAGCATAAAGTTTTGTGCGCTTCCCGGCGCCAATCCCACCACTGCCTCGATCACATCTTGGTCTGCCGTTCGCAGGGATAATTTGCCCGAGCCAAAAACGGTGAACTTACTTAAAGCGTTCACCCCCTTGCTCCCCTCCCGAGCTTCTTTGGCCATCTCTGCCCAGCCGATCACATCTTCTAACTCACTTACCTTTTCCAAAGGCCCGTTCCTCACATTCGCCTCCGTCGCGCTGTTCGAGCCGGAGGTGAATTCATCCGGATCAACCCAATCGATCAGCGCATCGATCAGCGAGGAGGAGGTGCTCAAATTCACCTCCCAACCCGCAAAAAGATTCTGCAAGACGGCTCGGGCCACTCCTTTGTCCCCCAATAAAAGCGCATTGATATTCAGTTTTCCCGCCTCCCCAATCATATCCTTTGCTTCAATCATAAATTTTATGGGTACTTTACTTTTTCCAACTTTCCAACCCTCCTGCAAACGTCTGGTTAATTGCTCGGAGGCCAACTCCATATCCCCCGGCAACAACCCCGGATGCATCGCCATCTGGATGCCCGACTCCGCCACCAACATTGCTCTCGCATTTTGTAATGCCGCAATCTCCTGATCCAACTGCCGCTGCATGATTGCCGCCAGCCCCAGCATCGCCGTGGCGATCAGGCTCACCGCCCAAAGCACGATGATCAAAGCCACCCCACTCGAACATTTTAACTCGTAGACCCTTTTCATGATTTACCCATTTGTATTCGTTACTGTCGCAATCACCGATCGCGTCACCGGATCCAGCGGTGCTTGACCCGTCGGGCTCATTCCCGCTGGGATCCAAAACGTTCCCACATTCGTCACGGTCGTTTTTCCCGCTTTTCTCTCCAGCGTCAGCCGCAAATAAGCGGGCTTCACCGGTTCGTTCCAATCGGGCCGATTCATCTTTTCCTGGTTCCGCGGATCCCCCGCTGCCCAAACCAGACTCTTCAGATCCCCCATCAACCGAAACTCGTTCACCTCCGGTTTCTCCGGCCTTGGAGTGTTTGTCTTGATCAGAGATTCCACCATCCACAACTCCTTCCCATCCCCCGAAGGCGCTTTCCGTAATTCAAAGCCCAAGACCCGCACCCCATCGTACTGCTCTGGAAAAATTGCCATCGGCGCATTCGTCACCACCAACTCATATCCTCGCTGCCCACCTCGATTCTCCAACGACACCTGCGAATTGATCGATAGATCCAGACACAACTGCCGGACCAAGGCAAAGAGACCGCTCACCTCCCGACTTCGCAGACTAGCCTGGGCCGACGCGTTCGCCCCCAAGACCGAAAATTGAACCATCTGAAAGATCACCCCAAAAATCAGCACCAAGATCGTCAGCCCAAGAGTGACCTCGATCAGGGTAAACCCCGGATTCCCTTTAGAAAGGTCTCTCATCGCTGGGGCCACATCAGGAGCGAAATGCTTTCCAGAGGCGCTCCCTTTTTCGTGGTGGCTTGAATCTGCACTTCCCACCACCCCGTGAAAAGCCGAGGTGCCGCACTATTATTAGTCCCAGGCAGTTCGATCGGTGGATCGATCGGATTCACCGCCGCCTTTAGGAAAAAAACCCCGTCATCCTCCACCTCCCGAAACTCTTTTCCCGTAGGCTGAAGATTATTGGTCACCGCCAAAATTCGCGCGGCACACGACTCCACCGCCTGCCTCCGCATCCCCGTGCGTAAGAGCTCCACGTTGATTCCAATCACCTCATTGAGGGCAACGGTAAACCCCACCGCCGCAAAGGCGAAAACCGCCACCGCCAACATCACCTCAATCAACGTAAAAGAGGAATCACCCCGCCTCACGAATGGCCTCACTTTTTCATCCTCGGTTCCGTCACGCTCTCCCCCGTCAACGCACTAAAAGAAAACTGCTCCTCATTCTCATTATGTTTCAAAAGTACCCGAATCGGCTCAACCACCCCACCTCCCGTGATCAACCACTGGTAATCTTCCGGCGTAGTCCATCCATTCCGCCCCTTCGACCGATTCAAAGGAGTCACGATCATCATCTCGACCCCAGCTGGAAATGCCTCGCCGCCCACGGACTCCTTATTTAAAAGGATCCGTTGGGCAACCCCACTTTGTAATGCCGCCTCCCGCCCCTTGCCCGCCCGCTCTTCTAAAAGTCCACGCGCTGTTTCCAGATCCCGATCCCCGCCCGTGGAGGAAAGAAACACCACCGCTCCCCCCATAAAAACCACCGCGATCCCCACCGCCAGCATGATCTCCAGCAGTGTGAATCCCCCCTCTTCAGTCCCTCTTGGCCGCCGCCTCATCCGGCCCTCCCCTCCAACTTACTTCGAGCTGATATCGTCGCCCTTGCCCCCATCGTCTTTACGATCTGCACCGGTGGAATAGACACGAAACCCTTTCGCGGAAGAAGCATCTACCTTGTACTTGTAATCTTGACCCCACGGGTCCTTCGGCAACTCCTCAAAACCTTTTCCCGTTCCCACCAAAGCTTGCAAACCAGCCGACTGCGATAACGGAACCCCGCCGTTCTTCATCTCATACATTCGCACCTGAGTAATGATCGCCTGCAAATCTCCTCTCGCCCTCTGCTCTTTGGCGAACTCCAAATTTCCCGTCAGCATAAAGATGGCCGATCCCATCAGCACGGTGATGATACCCACCACCAACATGATTTCGATCAGGGTGAATCCAGCCGATTTGGTGGAACGACGACTCTTCCAATATTTTGATTTCATTCTGTTCTTAATCCTACGACCCCACTGCCCGTTGACAATCCTGTCCGTAACTGCGGTTGTGCCCTTTTTCCCACAAAATGCTCTGCTGATTTCTGGATCGCCGGCGACAAAACCGGTGAACTTAGCACGGGTGGCTTCGCCTCGGCCGGCGTCGCCCTCAGCTCCTGACTCACCTCGCCAAAAACCACCTGCAAGCGCACTGCCCTCACGGTGATGGCTCCAGCCGAGCTGATCTGCCAATCCACCTGATTTTCCCCCCGGCGTAAAAGCCCCACCGGCACATACGCCACCACCTTGCGCCAACCCCCATACTTTAAACTTTGCCCAATCGCCCCTTGCCGAAATCCGGGGTCATCTAACCCAGGTAACTCCGCTGCCACCCCCTTCAGATTTTGCCCATTCACCACCAGCCACGGCTCTTCCTCCGGCGCTAATCCTGCCACTTGCGCCTCCAAACGCCCATAAGCAGGGGAGCCCGCAATTGGTGCCACAAAACGCACCGGATTTTGGGCGTCGATTTTGATTGGCCCCTCATCCAAAACCGCATCCATCACCCGGCCCTTATCCTCATCCATCGGCCGATGCCGCCCCCCCCCATGCATCTCATCCCCCGGCAATACCTTTCCCGCCGAGGTTAAATACAACCCAACGGGCGCCGCCCACCCCGCCGCCAAAATCAAAGGCTCTACCCAAGTTAGCTCCACCCGCTCCACCACTGAATCCCCGCCGGTCGATTCCACGATCAGTTGACCCGGCCCACCTAAACTACTCCGCTCAATCAGCAAAGTCCGCTGATGCAAAGAGGCCGCCTTTTCAAATAAATTACTGCACAAGGTGACCGAACGACCTGCCCCTTGCCAAATCACCCGCGCAAACCCGTCGTCGGGCTCCCGAAACACCACGGTCATGACCAACTTCGAATCCCCCGCCGGCGGTCGCAACTGCACTCTCCAAATTGACATCTGCAACCCCCGCTGAGTGCTGACGGGCCCTGCCCAACTGGGTAACGGCTCGGTCGAACGCTTGACATCCCAGACCGCCGGAGGAATCGCATATCCGGGCGGCGCCTCCGCGGTGCCTTGCGATCCCGCCCACATCAGCAAGAAAAGCCATCCCATTCGGGCCAGACGATTGGTCCACTTCTTCACACCATTCACTTTGGCAGGAAACCCTCACTTTTCCCTGTTTCCCCCACCTCTTGCTCACCCCCAGCGTCAACAACCCTCGAACCAGCCCGAATAAGTTATTAAAGGCTTTTTCGCATTCCCGACATCGCCCCGAAGATACTGGTGATAATCGAATACACCACCACACCCACCACCAGCGCGATCACCACAATGATCACCGGTTGAATTAAGGCCGTGATTCTCTGAATCTTCCGATCCATCTCCTTCTCAAATCTTGCCCCCGCCTTATCCAGCGCCTTCGACAAATCCCCCGTCTGCTCCCCCACCGCCACCAGATCCAAAAACATATCGGAAAATCCGCCCACCTGCCGCAAAGCCCGACTCAAAGAGTATCCCTCCGAAATCTGCACGGATGCCTTTTCCAAGCGTAACCGATAGTAGGAGTTCGGCGTGGCCTGGGTGACCAACTGCATCGCTTGCAACAAGGTCACCCCATTCGTCAGCAGGTTGGCCAAAGTCTGGCTAAACTGCGCATAGAAAGCCGCCTCGAGCACCGCTCCCGCTACCGGAATCTTCATCCGAGCCTGATCCCACCAGACCCGACCCAGCGGTTTCTGAATCCACTGCCAAAAAACCAACCCCCCCAAAGCCAAGCTCACCGCCAGCAACCACCCGTAATGGATCAAAAAATAACTCGTGCCCAACAAAAGCTTCGTCACCAACGGGGTCGTCTCGGGCGATTTGCTAAAGAGACTTTCCAACTGCGGCACCAAAACCACCACGAACAGCACCATCAGCAAGATGCCCGCCCCACTGACAAACATCGGATAGATCAACGCCTGAATGACTCGCCCCTTCAAATCACTCAGTTTTTTTAAGTACAACACTTGCCTTTTTAAAATTGAGCCTAATGCCCCGCTCACCTCTCCCGCCGCTACCAAGTTACAGTACAAATCGGTAAAACTCGCCGAAGCCGACCTCAGTGCCCGCGAAAGGCTCGTCCCCTCCCGCACCTGGTTGCGTAAACTTTGCGAGACCGCTTTCAGCGCCGAGGCCTCCGACCTCTGCTCCATCATTTTCAGCGCCCCCTCCAGTTGCAGTCCCGCGTCCAGCAGATCCCCCAACTCCTCCGTAAAAGCAATAATCTGTGCCTCATTCATCGGTTGCTCCACCGCGTACCCTCCGGCACCTCCCGCCGCTCCCCCCACCGCCCCACCCACCCCCGCCGCCCCCTCCTCATACAATTTTAAGGGTCGCAACCGAAGCTTGCCTAAGTGCGCTAAGGCCTCCTGACGGCTCTTCGCCTCCAGTTTCCCGGCCGTTCGCCCACCCCCCGCCACCAAAGCCTCGTAGGCAAACGTGGCCACCTCAACCCTCCTTGCTCTTCGACGCATCCACCACTGTCACCCGCAACACCTCCTCAATCGTCGTCGTTCCCTCCGCCACCTTCTCCCACCCATCGTCCCGCAAATTCCGCATCCCCTGCGATCTAGCCGCCTCTTTCAAGGCCGCATTCGTCGCCTTCGCCGTAATCATTTCCTGCAGTAAGGGAGTGACGATACAAATTTCAAAGATCGCTCGCCGACCCTGATAACCTGTTTGCCGACACCGATCACAGCCTACCGCCCGATGCGCCGTCGCCGCCTTTTCCAGCGGAATCCCGATGTCCCTTAAATACTGCTCCGAATATTGGGCCGGCTCACAACACCACGGACACAGCACCCTCACCAACCGTTGCGCGATAAACGCCCGCACGGAGGATCCCACCAAAAACGGCTCAATCCCCATGTCCACCAACCTCGTGATTCCCCCAATGGCGTCGTTCGTGTGCAAGGTCGAGAAAACCAAGTGCCCCGTCAACGCCGCCCGAATGGCAATCTCCGTCGTTTCCACATCCCGCATCTCTCCCACCATCACCACATTCGGATCTCCTCGCAAAATACTCCGTAACCCCGCCGCAAAGGTCAGATTGATCTCCGGTTTGACCGCAATCTGCACCACCCCCGGAATCTTATTTTCCACCGGATCCTCAATCGTCACAATCCGCCGATCCTTCGTATTCAACGAAGCCAAAAAAGTGTACAGCGTAGTTGATTTTCCTGACCCGGTCGGACCCGTAATCAATACAATCCCATTCGGCAAAGCCAAAAGATTCCGGACGCTCGCCTCATGAATTTCACTTAATCCCATTTGGGCAAAATCAAATCTCTGCTGCCCCAACAAACGCAGACTGATCGACTCCCCCGTCACCGAAGGAATCGTGGCAATACGTACGTCGATCGGTCTCCCCTCAAACTCCAAATTAATCCGCCCGTCCTGCGGCAATCTCCTCTCGGCAATATCCAGATGAGCCATGATTTTAATGCGGGAAATCAGGGAGGCTTGGAACAGCTTGATCCGCGGGGGAACCGGAATATTCCGCAACACCCCGTCGATGCGGTAGCGGACCTGCAGATCATCCTCCAATGGCTCGATATGAATATCCGTTGCCCGCTCCTGCAACGCTTCCCGAATGATCTGGTTGACGAACTTGATCACCGAAGCTTCCGAGTCGTTCTCATCCAAAATGGTCGTTTCCTGCTCTAAATCATTCGCCGCCGCAAACTCCCCGCCCGCCTCCATAATCTCATCAAACGTTTCCGCCCCCACTCCGTACCCGCCTCGCAGCCCATCCAATACCGCTCTCCTCGGTGCCAACATCCACTGGGTATCTCCACCCCAAAATCCAGCCAGCGCCTGCCTTGCTAAATGATCAAACGGATCGAAACAAAGCACGGGCAAGGGTTCCCCCTCCGCCGGAGTCACCGGAAGTAAACGGTGCCGCAACGCGATCCTCGCCGGGAATTTCTCCCGGAGTGGCGCCGGAATAGGCGGAATCTCCCCCTGCCAAACTGGCAGTCCCAACGACTCCCCTAATTTATGGGCAAAAACTTTTTCATCCACTTGCCCCGTCTCCAGCAGGGCATTGACCATCGATCGCTGCTCCACCGACGCATCCACCACCGCTTTTTCGCAAACCGGCAAATCCTTGGCCCCCGACTCTTGGGCCAACTGGAGCAAGGACTGGGTTAAACTCATAACGTAAGAACCTTGGCCAGTCGCTCTGGATTCAGCCCCGCCAGCTCTCGGGTGACAAAACGCCCATCTTCCCGAATCACTTTTCCATCAAATAAGATTTTTCCTCCCCCATGCGCTCGATCCTGCAGATTGACCAGATCCCAGTGAATTTGGGACCGATTTCCATTGTCCGCCTCCTCATACGCTTGTCCGGGCGTAAAGTGAAACGACCCCGCAATCTTTTCATCAAAGAGAATATCCCGGATTGGATCACGAATGTAGGGATTTAATCCTAAAGAAAATTCCCCCACATACCTCGCCCCCTCGTCACTGGAGAAAATCTCCTCCAACTCTTGGCTCCGCTCCGCCGCGGTTGCCTTGATAATCTTGCCCTTGGCAAATCGCAAACAGACCCGATCAAATGGCATCCCGCGGTAGACCGCCGGCGCATTAAAGGTCACCTGCCCCTCGACGCTATTTTTTACCGGCGCGGTAAACACCTCCCCGTCGGGAATATTTCTCTCCCCCACGCAAGGAATCACCCCGATCTTCCGGATGGAAAACCGCAGATCCGTTCCCGGACCCAAGATCTGGACGCGATCGGTCCGCTTCATCAAAGACACCAGCGGCTTTACCGCGCGGGACATTTTCCGATAATCCAAATTGCAAACCTTGAAATAAAGATCCGTGAACGCCTCCGTACTCATCCCGGCCGCCTGCGCCATCGCCGGGGTTGGCCAACGTAAAACAACCCAGCGAGTATGGTTAATCCGATAATCGGAAATCGGCCGCAGAATCTTTCCGGCCAATTTCTGCTTCTCCGCCGGCACGTCGCTCGACTCGAAGCTGTTTTGCGAACCCCGCAGCGCAATAAACGCCTGCATCGTTTTCATCCAGGCCAACTCATGCTTGCCCGAAAGCTTCAGGCCCGCTTCGGTCACCCCTCGCCCGATCTCTCTGGCGATTCGACCCGAGGAAATCCGAACACAGGGCTCCGCCCCACGCGCCCGCACCGCCCGAATCAGCTCCACCACAAAATCCTCTGGAATTTCCGCCGCATCAATCCATACCCGATCTCCCCGCCGCAATGCGGTTGAGTACCCCGTCAAAACCTCCGCCAGCCGGGCGTAACGCGGATCGCTCATCGGAAACTTCCCCCCTCGGGCCCGAAAGGGTAAGTTAAGGGCAGATGAATGGTCATCCGGATAAGTTTCAACCAGTTGCCCTTTTTGGCAAGCTATCGGGCGTATTTCTCTTCACCTTGGCCGGCTTAACTTGGGCCGAACCCACCCCCGCCACTCTGTCAGGTGTTGCCACCATCCAACTCAAAAACATTGATACCCCACAAAATTTGGGCGGGATGGACCTGGTCTTGGCGCCCGTTTCGGTCATTCCCGAGATTCGTCGTTTGCGGATGGAGACTTGGCGCACCGAAGGCTTAGCCATCCAACGAAAGCCAGACGGGGAGGAGCAACCCGTCGGCATTAAAATTGATTTTGCCGATGGTTACAAGAATCTCGACCTCAAAGCCCTCAGCCAAGCCGCGGCCAACGCGGCCACCGCTCGCACCCGTACCGCCACCAACGGAACATTTACCTTCTCCAACGTCCCCGCGGGCCGGCACGCGCTTTATGCCCAATATAAAAGTCGTTACGCCGTGGCCTACTGGCTACTCGAAATCGATCTGAAATCTGGCCCATCCAACTCCATCGCCCTTTCCCAAACCAACGCCGCCGAAATCTTTAACCGCTTTATCAAGAAATCCACCCCCTCCCCCTAACCCAACCCCAACCTCGCCCCTATACTCCACCTATCCGTGTTACAATTGTAACACACATAGGATGTCACCCATTCGTCGCTTGCCAAAGACGCCAGTACGCCCCTTTTTTTGTCAGCAACTCTTCCCCTTTACCCTCCTCCACGAGACGACCTTTTTCCAAAACCAGGATTCGATCCGCCCGATGGGCCGCGTGCAGACGATGGGTCACCAGCAAGGTCGTCGGTCGACTCATCAGCTTGCCCAAAACATCCAGCAACTCTCTCTCGGTCGTTGCATCCAGCGCACTCGTGGGCTCGTCCAGCAGCAGAATCGGGGCGTCCCGTAAAAAAGCCCGGGCAATTCCAATCCGCTGCCGCTGCCCCCCACTCAACATCACCCCTCTTTCCCCCACCTGCGTCTGATATCCATTGGGCAGTGCCAGGATAAATTCATGCGCTTGCGCCTCTTGGGCCGCAGTTTCAATCTCTCGCCGCGAAGCCCCCAGCCGCCCATAGGCAATATTATCCGCCACCGTTCCGCTTAACAAAATCGTCTCCTGTAAAACCAGGGCCTGCCTCGATCGCAAATCCTGCTTGGCCAACTTTCGTAAATCGACGCCATGAATCGAAATACTTCCCTCCGTCGGATCATAAAAACGCGGCAAAAGGGATAGCAGGGTCGTCTTGCCTGCTCCCGTTCCGCCCACCACCGCCACCGATTCCCCCGGCTGAATGCGAAAGGTCAAACCCTGCAACACCTCATCCCCTCTCGCATACCGAAATCCCACCCCCTGAAACTCAATCGCTCCCGGCCCCGCCGGCAAACGTGTCGGCGTTTGCGGATCGGGCACCTCATCCGGCGTATCCAATACTTCAAAGACTCTTTGCGCCGCCGCCGCCGCTCCCTCCATCGACCAGGCCGTATAACTCAACTGCTCTAAGGGCGAATAGAGCATTCCCAGGTAGGCCAAGAAAACCAGCAGATCTCCCAACGTCATTCGTCCCGCCATCACCTCCCCCGCACCCGCCCATAAAAGCGCCGCCGTGCCCAACGCCAGCAATGTCCCCACCACCAGTGTGCTGGCCACATTTGTCATGGAGAGGCGCAGGTTGGCCTCCAGCGATTCGCGGGCTTCCCGCCGAAAAAGATCCACCTCGTGCGACTCTCGGCCAAAGGCATGCACCACCCGGATACTGGAAAGCCCCTCACTCGCCCTCGCCAAGACATCGCTCTCCTGCGCCTGCAGCGCCGCCGTCTCTTTGCGGATCCGGCCCGCATAACGCAAGATCGCCATCATCAGGAGCGGAACCACCCCTAGGGAAAGAAGCGCCAACAGGGGGCTCATCCGCCACATCACAAAAAAAGTTCCCCCCAACGTCAAAACCGAACCCAAAATCGTGGCAAACCCCCGATTGAAATAGGTCTGGACCGCTTGCGCATCATACGCCACCCGAAAACTGGAATCCGAGCTTCGCCGCCCATCGTGAAATCGCAGAGGCAAAGATTGCAGATACGCGTATAACTCCGTTCGAACTCGTAAAAGTGCCTGCAGTCCCACCTCAATCAAGGTGTAGGTCTGGGCTAAATTTACCGCACCCCAAAGGAGATGGATGCCCACCAAAAGCCCGCACGTCAGGGACAAAGCCGCGGGGAACGACCACACCCCATCTCCCCAAGGAAAATGAATTCCCCCTTGTGGCGCTGGCAAAATCGAATCCACGACAAACTTTAAGGGCCACGGTTTGAGTAAATTCAACAGCGTCGCCGCAATGAGAAGGACAAACGCCACCAGAATTCGCCCCGCAAACGGGCGATAGTAGCGCAAAATCCGCCACATCAGACTCATCCCTGATCCACCTTTCCACTTAAGGGCAAGAGCTGGGCCCGCCGCGCCGCCACCCTCACCAGATCCCCCACTCTTCGACGCAGTTGCCACCCCGTCCAGATCCACCCACCAACGGCCAAAGCCAAGATCGATAGGAACGCGGGCAAGGCTGCCCGGTAGGATAAACCCACCAAAACATCCGCCGTCACCGCCGTCAGGGCAAAAAGAACGCTAAAGGTGCTGGGCACGATCCCCTGATGCACCCGCGTCAATCGACGCCCATGCGGATAAATTTCGGTCAACGTTCGCAAGCGCACATGCCACCAGCGATTGGCAAAGATTTGGATATCCCAAGAGTTCCATCCCGTGTCCTGCGCATAACGCCATCCCTCCTCCTCCAGAATCTTTTCCACCTCCTCCAGAAGACCAATTCGCTCCCGACCCTGCTCGCTCCAAAAGGCCAGCTCCCGCGAACGTAAAAGGGGCAAACTCGGCCCGGCATCCTTTTCCGGCGTCTGCACGACCGCGTCGGGAGTTCTCTTGCCCTTTAACCAAGTAAAGTATCGCGCCCAGTCACGCACCAAAGGCTGCAAAAGAGCCAAATAAAATACCGTCAACCGAGCCAAAACGGTGTCATGCCGTGGCTCAACTCGGGCCAACACCATAAAGGAGAGGGCGGGCAGCAAAGTAGCCCCCAACATGAGGAGCGGAAGAATCCGTAGCGGCTCGATTTGAACCGACACGAGAAAGATAAATAGAGTCAGCGCATTCCACTCCAACCCCCCCACCAACTGGGCCCACGGGGAGGCTGGCTTGGGGTAAAGACACTGGAAAAATCCCGTGCCAAACACCCCGTGGTAAATGATCGGCCGATGAAAAACCCGCTCAAATCTGGGCAAACCATAAATCACTCCCTTCCATCGGGCGGAACCTTGCGGATCAAAGTAGTGCATATGCTTAAAACGCAGCATCGCCTCCGCTTCCCCATACCCCTTCTGCTGTCGAATATAAGCCTGCATCGTGAAACGACGGTGATGCCACACCAGTGCACTTGGACTAAATCCGATCCGATGTCCCGCTTGCAAAAGGCGCCAACACACGTCCACATCATCTCCCGCCGTGCGAAACTCCGCATCAAACCCGCCGATCTCATTCAAAACCGTCCGCCAGTAGGCCATGTTACACCCGGGAATATGCTCCGCCTCCGTGTCGCTCAGCAAAACATGGGTCGGTGCTCCTGGGCAGGCCGCCACCGCTGCCGCCACCGAGTTTTTCGCCGGAGGGTTCGAGTTGGGTCCCCCCACCGCCGCGTAGGTCCCCGGTAGCAGCGTCGCCACCAGAAAGTAGAGCCAATCCGTATCCGGCATGCAGTCGGAGTCGGTGTAGGCAATAATCTCCCCCGTCGCCGCCTGCATTCCCACATTCCGCGCCACCGAAAGCCCCCGATTCGGCTGAAGGATATTTTTCACCATTGGAAAATCGGCCGCAATCGACTGCGTATCATCCTTCGATCCGTCATCGACCAGGATCACCTCATAATCGGGGTAGCTCAGCTTCTGCAACGCCTCCAAACACCCCCGCAAGGTGGCTCCTCCATTGTAGCTACAGACGACCACCGATACTTTCGGGGTTCGGGAAAGAGGAAACTTTTCCACCAAGGAGTCGTGCGAGCTCAGGGTCTGGCTCGAGATCGCCCGGTAAGCCAACTTCGGTTGCCGATCTTTTTTCACCAAACCAAAGGCCCAATCCTCCACATCCACTCCGTCGGTAAACCACTCATCCGTCCAAGAAAACAGAACCGTGCCGGCCAGCCCGCCCCGAAACACCTCTCCCCAATGGAGCGAAAGCAGATTCGCCTGCTCCTCCTCGCTGTGCCGGATCGTATCCATGCCAAACTCGCCCAAGACCAAAGGACGATCCTCGGCCAGATTCTGCAACCGTGACAAATACGCCCGCAGATCTGGTCCGCGGTGTAAATACACGTTGTACGACAGAAAATCGGTTTCCCGGGGGATCAGATACTCGGTCGGAGGGAAGTTTGCGTACGCCGCCAACGCCTCCGAATCCTCATCCTTCACCAAACGCACCAGCGAATCCAAAAACCCTTCCACCCGCTGCGGCCCATACCATCGAACTAAATCGGGCGGAATCTCATTATCGACAAAGTACCCCAAGATCGCGGGATGCCCCGCTCCACTCCTCGCCGCCCGACGAACCGATCCTCGAATCTCTTTCTGCACGGCCCGATCATCCAGAAAAAGAACCCGCCTCTGCCACGGCACCGTTACCAGTACCCGCAGCCCAAACTCCGCCGCCAAATCCAAAAACCACTTCCCGGGAGGATGATAAATGCGAAGGGTGTTAAAGCCGGCCGCCCCGATCAAAAGAAAATCTCTTTTGGCCTTTTCGGGGTGGCCTAAATGCTCCTCCCCTTCCCGAAAGGGACCGTAGGTGACACCCTGAATAAAATACTTCTCCTCCCCCGCATAAAGAAATTTTCCTCGAACCTGAACCCGTCGCCCCCGCAACGCACTGGTTCGATGTCGAACGATCGGCTCCGAAGACGCCGGCCAAGCAGGAAACAGCGGAACGGGCGCCGAGTTCACTCCCGAATCTGCCCCTGCCCAGCCACCAAATATTGATACGAGGTCAACTCCTCCAACCCCATCGGCCCACGGGCATGGATCTTATCCGTGCTGATGCCAATCTCTGCCCCGAAACCAAACTCCCCCCCATCCGTAAACCGGGTTGAGGCATTCCAGTAGACCGCGGCCGAATCCGCCCCCCGCATAAACTCCTCCGCCGCTTTCCGATCCTCCGTCACAATCGCATCCGAATGATGGCTCCCGTACTGCTCCAAGTGTTCCAACGCCCCCTCCACTCCGTCCACTACCCGAATCGCCATCGTCAAATCCAAATACTCCGTCTTCCACTCCTTCGGCGGCTGAAGATCTAAGCCCGACGCTTTCGCCGCCGCCTCATCCCCAAAAAGCTTCACCCCTTTGCCCTGCAAAGCTCTCCCGAGCTGAGGCAAAACTTTTTCTGCCCCCACTCGGTCGACCAAAAGGGTCTCCGCCGCGTTACACGTCGCCGGCCTCTGACACTTGGCATTCACCACAATCGCCTCGGCCATTTTGGGATCCGCATCCCGATGCACGAAAATATGGCAAACCCCATCCGCATGCTTGATCACCGGAACCCGCGCATGCTGCACCACCGTCGCAATCAAGCCCGTCCCCCCTCGCGGAATCAGCAGATCAATCACCCCCTCCAACCCACACATCTCGGCCACACTCTCCCGCCCCTCATCCGCCACCAAAGCAATCACCTCCGCCGGCAAACCCCTCTTCACCGCCACTTGACCCAACACATCCGCCAGAACCCGATTGCTCTGTTTCGCTTCCCGCCCGCCCCGCAACAACGTGGCGTTCCCCGCCTTCAGGCAGAGAACCGCACTGTCGACCGTGACGTTCGGTCGAGATTCGTAAATGATCCCAATCAGCCCAATCGGGACACGGATCTTAAAAATCTCCAACCCATTCGGCCGTGTCCACCTCTTCACCACCTCTCCCACCGGGTCGGCCAATCGGGCCACTTGCCGAACTCCCTCCACCATCTCCTGAAATCTCTTCTCATTCAGCTCCAGTCGATCCAAGAGCGCACCCGAGGTCCCCGCCGCTCGCGCCGCTTGGACATCCTCCTCATTCGCTTTTCGTATTTTTTCCTCTTGGGCGGCCAGTCCGTCTGCCATCGCGCAAAGTAGTTGGTTTTTCTCCTCCGTCTTCAACCGAGCCAGCTTGCGGGAGGCAACTTTGGCCCGCTCCGCCAGGTTTCGTACCCCACTCATTTCGCCACCCAGGTTCCCGGCGGGGTCCGCTCCACGCTCCGAAGCAAAACCCGATCGGATCGGCCATCGGTAATCACCACCCCGATTCCCCGACTCATGGCTAACCGAGCCGCCTCCAGCTTGGAGACCATTCCACCGACCGAGCCGACACTGCCCGCACCGCCCGCATGCGCCAGCACCTTGGCGTCGATCGTTTTCACCCGCCGGATCAAGGTGCCCGTCCCATCGGGACGACTCATCAAGCCCGGCGCATCGGTCAAGATCACCAGCCGATCCGCCCGCGCCAGGATGGCCACATGGGCCGACAACCGATCGTTATCCCCAAAGGCGTTCAGCAGAGCGATCTCCTCAAAGGAGAGGGCATCGTTCTCGTTAAAAATCGGCAGACAGTTTTTCAGCTTGAGCAAAGTCTGTAGCGTGGCCCTGGTGTTTTCGTAAATTCGGCGGCTGTCCAAATCCCATGAGGTCAGCAGAACCTGCGCTGCCAAAATTCGGTGAGGAGCCAAGGCCGCCCCGTACGCTTTCATCAACAGCGGTTGCCCGATCGTCGCACACGCCTGCATTTGGGGACGGGACGTCGGCCTCTGCTTCCAACCCAGCGCCACCATGCCCGCACGAATTGCGCCTGAACTGACGACAATGACCTCATGCCCCGAGCGGCGCAGTGTGGCCATCTGCTTCGCCCACGTTCGCAACTGAGCCTCGGCTAATCCCCCGGATCGCCCCGCCAGCAGGCTGCTCCCGATCTTAATCACCAGTCTCATAGGAAAAACCCTCCTTACGAATTTTTTCGTGACCAAACTTTCCGCATTTCCTGAATCAATCGATAGAGCGCGAAAGATTTCCCCACCCACCCCACCGGCGCCATCGCTGTTTTTTTACTCCCCAAAAAAAGAGAGACCAGCCCGAACATTGGCCCAACCCACTGTCGGCTCAAACGCCACACCTGCTCCCCCTCGTCCAGCCAAACCCCGATCGTCGAGGCCTCGGCACAAGCCTTCTGAAAATCCAGAGTCGCCCTCTGGGAGGAAGCCAGACACGCCCGGCGGATTTCCCGCGCCCGCGTCAGCGCCGGGAGCTCAACCATTCCCGGTCCCTCTGAAATTCTGCCACCGTGTCGGCAAAAGGCATCCCCTCCCCCAAGACTCTCTTCCGCATTCGCAAAAACGCCCCTAAGGCCCCCAGCCCGTACAGGAAAGCTAAGGCCACCAGAGCGAGAATCCTCGCCTGCGGATCAGGCCAAACCGTTAAAACCACCGCCAAAGAAGCGACGAGGAGAGCCAAAATTCCTAACCCCAGTGCCACTGCCAACCAAAGCACCGCCTCCACCGCCCGCCACTTTTCCTCCTGCAACTCCGCCGCCAGCAAACGAAGCCGCTTCTCCACCACCTGAATCGAGGTCAAAGCCAGATCGCGGAGAGCAGAGATCATGAGGCCTCTAGCGACGACTGAGCAGGGCGCCGATCAGCAGCCCCGCCACCAAAGCCACCCCGACCGACTCGTAGGGATGCTTACGGATCATCCGATCCGCCTCTTTCATTCCTTCTTCCGCCGCTTCCTTCACATCATCGAAATCTTCAAAGCGCTCTTTCGCCGCGGCAATCTTTTGGACGAGCTGCTGGCGCACCTCCCTCGCCCTCTCCCCCAACTCCCCCGCGGTGGATTCCAACAACTCCTCCGCGTGGGCAATCACCTCTTGGAGATGATGCCTCTCTTTCCCCGCGGATTTCTTGGAGCCAACCTTTTTTGTTTTCGTTTTGACCATCCCATCACTCTGCCAAGCCGACCCCTTGGGGGCAAGTTTCCCGCCCCACTCTCGCCTACCCCTTAAATTCCCAAGTCTTTCGAGGCCAACTGCTTTTCCAGCATGCCGCGGGCGTGGTATCGGGCCCGTAAGCGGGGATCGAACCAGATCTCGGCAAACATTTGCCCTAGGACGGTAAAGACCCCTAAAAGAGGCATGGCTAACAGCAACCCGTAGACCCCACCCAACATTCCCCCCGAAAAAATCATCATCACCGTGATCAAAGGGTGCATCCGCAAGGCCCGTCCCACCGTGATCGGGGTGTAAAGAAACTCATCCAACAGTCGCACTCCTAAAAAAAGAATCACCACCGCCAAAATTAACCCGCTGGATTGGGGCGCCTTCACCGCCACCGTCGCTACCGCCAAGAGCCCGCCCAACCCCGACCCAATATAGGGCACCCAAGCAAAGACCGCACAGATCAACCCCAAAGCCATCGCATCCCAAAAGCCAAAGATTCCCGCCCCGTGCCCCAAGAACCATAAACCCAAGCCCAAACTCACCGTGTCCAGCATGGTTAAACCAAACATCCCCCGAAAGTAGGCTCGCATCTGCTGGTCCATCCGATCAAAGAGCAGCAGGGTCTTTTCAAAAAAGGCGTTCGGCACCGCCCGCAGAACTAAGCGATGAAAGGCCGTCCCATCCCGCAAAAAGAAGAAGGTCAGAAACGGCACCAGCAAAAGACTGGGCAACCAATGCAGAAGAAAGAGAGCCACATCCGCCACGTACTCTTTCCCCGCCCCCGCTAAAAAGAGATTCAACTGCTCCTGCAGGCTATCCGCCAGCCGCGCGTTTTTGGCAAAGGCGAAACGCCCTTCCAAAGCCAAAAGATTGTCCCGAATCACTCCCTGCAGCCGATCCCAGTAAGTCGGAATCTGATCTTGGAAATTGGCCAGGGAACTCAGCATCGAAGGTAAAAGGGTCAGCGAAAAAATCAGGGTCAAAATGATCGCGGCACCCAAGAAGATTCCCAAGGCTTGCGCCGGGGTCACCCCGGCCAGCTGCAAACGCTGCAGCAACGGCTGGACCAAGTAGTAAAGCACCACCGCTAAAATCAGCGGAAAGGCCAACCAAGCCACCGCTTTCAAAAGAAGAATGGAGCCCAACGAACCCGCAATCACCGCGATCCAAATGATCGGGTGCTCCAAAGAGCGCTCCGGCGTCCGTTCCGCGTTCACGTGGAGGAGGGCTCGGGGGAGTGCCCCTCCGCCACGCGCCGTAACCGCAACTCCAGCACCAGCGCAACTCCCATCGCAATTTTAAATCCTAATCGCGGCCTCGCCTGGGCCAAGGCGACCAACTCGGGACGAAACATCGCCAAAACCGTACTGTCCTCCTCGGCCACGACTGTGGCCATCCGCGGCCCCGAACCCAACAAGGCCATCTCTCCAAAGGACTCCCCGGGTTGAATGACCCCGAGTACTTTCTTTCCCAAACGCCCTTTTCGATTCGCCCGCAATTTTCCACGAATGACCACATACATGCCCTCCCCCTCCTCCCCCTCATCAAAGACAATCTCCCCCGCCAAAAAGTGCCTTTCATGCAGGTGCAGCTTGAGCGCCTCCAACTCCATCCGATTACATTCCCGAAAAATCGGCACCCCCGAGACAATCTTCAACAAAGGATCCATCGGGGGCGCACGAAAGAGGGTGGTCAAATCCATCCCAGCACCATCCCACCGAAGGACGCGAATCTCCAGCTTAAAACTTTTCCCTTTGCGCTTGGGGTTCGTCCCAAAGTCCCATATGATTTTCGCAATGGAGATCCAAGAAAAAATTGCGAATTCGATCACCATTCTCACGCTCTCGGGGGAGATCGATCTCAATCAATCCCCCAAATTGCGCCTGGCGCTTCGCGAGAAAGCCAAAAATAAAACGCCCCAACTGCTTTTGGATTTTGCCGCCGTGGCCTATGTCGACTCCTCGGGTCTGGCCACCCTGATCGAATATTATCAGAGCGCAAAAACCTTCTCCGGAAAATTTGCCATCTGCTCCCTTGTCCCGCGCGTGCGCAGTTCCTTTGACCTCGTGCGGCTCAGCGAGGTCTTTACCCTCTACCCCGATCAAGCCGCTGCTTGTCAGGCCATGACCTCGGGTTCCGCTTGAAATTCTCTTTCGAAACGCTCCTCAATGCGGGTGGCTCCCGTCTGACCTACGGGCTCCTTAACCTTCGCATTCTGGGTTGGATTCTTTACGGATTCACCAAACCAGGAATTCTCGTCCCCTCGCAAATCCTCGCCCAAATCATCCGTATCGGTGTGCAAGCCATTCCCATGGCCAGTCTCGTCTCTCTTAGCGTGGGTTTCATCCTCGCCATGCAAAGCTCGACCGAGCTTGGCAAAATGGGAGCCGATAGCTTCATTCCCGATCTCGTCTCCCTTAGCCTAATGCGTGAACTAGGCCCTCTTCTTGTGGCTATCATTGTTGTGGGTCGCAGCGGCTCCGCTGTCGCCGCCGAGCTCGGCACGATGAAGGTCAATGAGGAGATCGAAGCCCTTCGCGTCATGGCCATCGATCCAATCCGCTACCTCGTCGTTCCCCGCTTTATTGCCCTCATGATCATGCTCCCCTGTATGACCATCCTGGGCACATGCATCGGCCTCGTCGGCGGATGGGCCGTCTGCACGATCGAGTTGGGTATGCCCAGCTCCTTTTATATTATTCGATCCATGCAACGACCCGAACTGTGGGACCTCTATTCCGGCATCATCAAAACAGCCGTCTTTGCCCACATTCTCATCACCATCGCCTGCTACCAGGGATTGAATGTGGAAGGCGGGGCGGAGGGAGTCGGCCGCGCCACCACCTCGGCCGTGGTCTACTCCATCCTCTGGATCATTATCGCGGATGCCATTCTCACCGGCCTTTTCTTCTTTGCCCTATGAGCCCCGCCCCGAAAAAAAGTCAGCCCGCCTCCGATGTCATCCTCGAGGTCAAGGATCTGGTGCAACGCTACAACGGACGCGCCGTCCTCAACGGCCTCAATTTCAAAGTCCGGCAAGGCGAAACCTTTGTCATCATGGGTGGCAGCGGTTGCGGAAAAACCACTCTCCTGCGAATTCTGATCGGCGCCCAAAAACCCACCTCTGGCTCCGTTCACCTTTTCGGGGAGGACATCACCCAAGCATCCCCTCAAGAGCTCGACCGTATCCGACTTCGGTTCGGAATGAACTTCCAGTTTGGTGCCCTTTTCCAATCCATGACCGTGGGCGAAAATATCGCCCTGCCTCTTCTCGAGCATAGCCAAGTCGACCCCTCCCTCATCGAAATGATCGTCAAAATGAAACTGGAGCTGGTCGGCTTGACTGGTTTCGAAAACTTCAAACCCTCCGAACTCAGCGGAGGCATGCGCAAACGAGTCGGTCTCGCCCGCGCCCTCGCCCTCGATCCCGAACTCCTCTTTAGCGACGAACCCACCTCTGGCCTCGATCCCGTCATGACCGCGGTGGTCGATCAGCTGACCCTCGATAGCACGCGCAAGATCGGCGTCACCGCGGTGGTCGTCAGCCACGATATGACCAGCTGCTTTCGCATCGCCACCCACATGCTCATGCTGGGCAACGGACCCCGCCAAGGGGAGATTATCGCCGAGGGCACGCCCGAGGAAATCCGCGCCAACCCCGATCCTTTCCTGCAGCAATTCGTCCGCGGGGAGGCCGACGGACCCATCGCGTTCCGCCTTTCGCAAGATGATTACTTGAAACACCTCCTACAAGAGGGCTGAATGGTCAACTTGTCATTATGAAAAAAGTGCGTTCCGACTTCCTCATCGCTGCCGCCGTCATTCTTTGCAGCTTGGTTCTTCTCGGCGCACTCTCCTTGGCCATCTCCGGAACCGATCTGAACCGCCCCAAAGCCGTCTTAACCATCGACCTGCCCAGCGCGGTCGGACTCGATCGTCAGGCCCAAGTCCGTTACGCCGGAACGATCGCCGGCCGCATCCGATCCATTCGTCCTTTGACCGATGAGGAGCGCCTGAAAGAATCCCCCGGCTGCTTAATTCGTGTCGTGGCCGAAATCCGTCATCCCTTGCCCACCATTCGGTCCGGCACGGTGGCCGCGGTAATCTCCGATACGGTTTTGGCGGAAAAGTACCTCAACTTGGAACCCGGCCCCATCGTCAACCCTCCTCTGCCGCCAGGCGCACTCATCTACGCGAAACACTCCGCCAACCTGGATGAGGTGCTCACCTCGGGCAAATCCTTGATCGATGGGGTCAATACCCTCCTCACCAAAAATGAAACGGCCGTCACCCAAGCCGTCCTCGATATCAAAAATGTTTTGGAAAACTTTAAAGTAGTCGCGACCTACGCGAAAACTTTCATGGGAACGGTTGCCCGCAAGCCTTGGCGCCTCCTTTGGGGTGGGCCCGTTCCACGCCTCCCCTCGGAGGAGAGTATCCTCAAAACCGACCAAGTTGTCCCTGCCCCCGTACCCAACGATTAATACCCTTTGTGTCCGAGGAAATTTCCCGCCCCGAAGCCTCGACGGAAATCGAACTCGCTCCACCTCGCCTGCACGGCCTCCGCTCCTTGGCCGAACGATGGGCCCAAACCGTCGGATTTGACTCCACCGCGATCAGCGAAATTCTGGCCGGATTTGATGAGGCCTTAGCCAATATTCATCTTCACTCCTACTCGGCCCGCCCAGGTACGGTTCGGATCGATGTGGAAACGACCCCCCAAGAGCTCATCTTTCGTATTTCCGACCACGGCAAAGCTTTCATCCCCGAACACGCCCCCCGTCGCCAGCCCGGCGAGATCGGCCAAGGAGGATGGGGCATGCTCCTGATGCAAAAGGGGTTCGCCAGGATCGAGCGCAAACGCGTCGGCGGAAAAAATATACTTCTTCTCGCCCGCTCCCTTCCCGTCCAAAAAGGAAGGTGATGAAACTGCACTTCTGGGGCACCCGCGGAAGCATTCCCACCCCATCGACTGCATCCATTCCCACCCAAGAGTTTGGGGGTGACACCACCTGCCTCAGCCTGGATTGGGGGAAAGAAAACCTACTCATCCTCGACGCCGGCTCGGGCCTCCGCCAAGCTGGCCTCGAATGGGCCGCCCAAGGTCGCCGCGCCTTCACTTTTCTTTTTACCCACTCCCACTGGGATCATTTGCAAGGTTTCCCTTTTTTCACGCCCGCCTTTCGACCGGGTACCGAGATCACCATCTACTCCCCCCGCCTTCCCGGTGCCCACGCGGGAAATCTGATCGAGCGCTCCCTCCACGCCCAACAAAGCGAACCCTTTTTCCCAGCCGGATTTCCCATGCTCCGTGCGAAAATTATCTTCCACGAAATCCAACCTGGCCACCCGCTGCAACTTTCCGCTGGCTCCGACTCGCTGCAAATCCACGCGGCCGCCGTTTCCCACCCTGGCGGGTGCCTGGCCTACCGTGTCGAGGGCTCCCCTGGAGGAAAAAAGTGCTCCTTTGTTTTTGCCACCGATCATGAACCCTCGCCCTCCTCCCCCGGCCCTCTTCGCGAACTCGCCCACGAAACCGATCTCCTCATCTGCGACGGCCAGTACACCCCCGCCGAGCATGCCCAACGTATCGGCTGGGGCCACGGCACCCCCGAACTGTGCCTGCAAGAGGCCGTCGCCGCCCGTGCCCGCCGCCTGCTGATTACTCACTACGACCCCACCCACTCCGATGCCAATCTCGCCCAACTCGAAAAAGAGTTTCAAAAGACGTCTCACTCCTCCGGAATTCCCGTCGCCTTTGCCCGCCAAGGGCAAACGGTGGCACTGTAAAAAACCTCACTCTGGACCCGTGCTTGGGCCACGTTGAACCACCCCAAAACACCAATCGGGAATGTAACCATTTTTATATATATCGTAAAATGGTCTTGACCATAATACGGTATATCGTAATTTGGTACTATGATTCCCCGGATGTACGACGGAATTTTGGCCGACCATTTCCGAACCAATCGGCAAATGGCTTTTCTCGCCGGGCCACGACAGGTCGGAAAAACGGCGCTCGCCCGTCAAATGGCGGACCTTTATCTCAACTATGACAATCTGGATGATCGCCGCGCCATTCTGCGGGGTCCTGCTGCCCTGGCCGCCAAAGCGGAATTGGATCGACCGCGTACCCACCTTCCCCTCATCGCCATGGATGAGATTCACAAATTCCTAAAATGGAAATCGTTTTTGAAAGGTTTTTTCGATGGGTATGGAAGACAGTGCCGGGTTCTCGCCACGGGCAGTGCCCGCATGGATATTTTTCGAAAAGGAGGGGACAGTATGCTGGGACGATACTTTCTCTATCGCCAACACCCCTTCAGCGTAGGAGAAATTCTCCGCCCGCAACCTCCCCGCCAACTGCTACGTGACTCTTCGAAAATCGATTCAGCCTCGTGGGATGCACTCTGGAATTTTGGAGGGTTTCCCGAGCCGATGCTCAAACAAAGTTCAACTTTCCTCAGGAAATGGCAGGCGAACCGGATCGATTTGCTCTTGCGGGAAGACGTGCGTGACCTGACCCGCGTACAGGAGCTTCGCTCCCTCGAGACCCTCGGCCACATTCTCGCCACCAGATCGAGCCACCAACTCATTTTCAGCAATCTTGCCCGGGAGATTTCGGTCAGCGTCGACACCGTCCGCCGTTGGATCGCGATTCTTTCCTACCTCTATATCGGGTTCGAACTCAAACCGTGGTTTAAAAATGTCGCCAAAGCTCTGCGCAAAGAGCCGAAATGGTATTTGCGGGACTGGTCGCCCATCTCCGACCTAGGTGCTCGTTGCGAAACATTTGCCGCCGGCCACTTTCTCAAAGCCGTCGAGACCTGGTCGGACCTGGGGTTGGGCCAATTCGAGCTCCGTTATGTTCGGGACAAGCAGAAACGCGAGGTTGATTTCCTCATCGTCCGGAATCAAATCCCATGGACTCTCATTGAAATCAAAGCCTCGCGCAGTGTCCTCTCCCCTGCCCTTTACCATTTTCAAAAAGAAACAGGAGCCAAACACGCCTTTCAAGCGGTACTCGATTTACCCCATGAGGCGATTGACTGCTTTGCCTACCGCACACCCGTGATCGTCCCGCTACGAACCCTCCTGTCCCAACTGCCCTAAACACACCTTTACCCGCCAAGGGCAAACGGTGGCTCTTACGCCTTAGCCCTAAAACTAGTGGCCGGCGGCGGAGGCTAAGTCCCCCACGCGAGCTGGCTTGCGTGCCGCAAATTTTCCTTCTGGATTCACCCACCCATCCTTCCCATTGGCGGCGCTCACCTCCGCCCAACCTTCTTTAAATTTCTTTGCCCGCAAAAACTGAGGCTCAATTTTCCACTTCCCCTTGGCATCCACATAACCCCACATCGAACCCGATCGGGCCGGAATCAAGCCCTCACTCGAATCCCCCAACTCCTCAAATCTGGGCTCGACCAAAAAATTGCCCCTTGGATCGACTAAGCCCCACTTCCCACCCACCGCCGCCGGGGCCATCCGATCCCCTACGGGAGAAGCTAACTCCATCCCTACGATTCCCTCGAAATAGTCGGTTTTATCGACCAAGCCGGGTTGTCCCCCCAACTGGACCGCCGCCACCCCCTCCCGCAAGGGACGGACATCGGAAAAGTAGGGTTTCACCACCCATCCCCCGTTTCGATCAATCAACCCCCAAAGCTTCCCCTCCCGCGCCGGCGCTAACCCCCCCGAAAAAGGCCCCACCCAATCGTACCGTTCCCGCCCGACTCGCTGAAAATCTTCATTCAACAAATACCAATTTCTCCCCTCCCGCACCCCCGCTCGCCCCTCCGTCAACGGCCAAGCCCAATCCCATCTCGCCCTCACCACCAGCTCACCGGAACCATCCACGTAGCCAAACTTTTTCCCCAACCGAACCGGCTGCACCTGCCCCATCTCCCCCGCCCAACTAACCGTGACAAATCCGACGACAAAAAATAGAAAAAATCTCACGTTGAAATCCTCCTCTTAACGTGGCCCCTCGGCCACGCCGAACTGAGCCAGACTTGTGCTTTGGAACAATAACCTGTGACTAAAATTGGTCCCCCTTGTTCTTCCAACAGATCGACCTATTCTCTTCCCATGTCGGCTCCTACCTCCCGCGATGAAAAGATCCTCGCCCGCCGAGGCCAATCCGCCTTGTGGCGGGGGGTCCACGCCCTGGGCTCCATCCACCTCGCCATGCTCCTGCTCATCACCCTGACCGGAGTTTGTATCGCGGCCACTTTTCTCGAGTCCGGATTTAGCACCCGCGTCGCCCGCGCCTACGTTTACGGATCCCCCTGGTTCAATCTGTGGCTCCTCCTCCTCTGCCTGAATCTTATCTGCTCCACCATGACCCGCTGGCCTTGGCAAAAACACCACCTCGGCTTCGTCATCACCCATGCGGGCATTATCATCCTTCTCGGGGGAGCTCTCGTCGGCCGTGCCCGCGGCTTCGAAGGCTCGCTCGATCTTTCCCGCGGCGCCCCCCCCGCCAACCAAGTTCTTCTCGATCGCCCCCGCCTCACCGTGGAAAGCCCCGCCACCGGCCAACTTTTCTCCACCCCCTTCGACCCTGAAGTTCGCACCCCGCGCCCCGATCGCCCTCGCCTCCTCCCCCTTCCCAGTTCTGACGTTCAACTCATCATCGACGGTTACACCCCCCGCTCCATCGAGAAAACCAACCTCCTGCCCGACCCCGCTTCCCCCAATCCAGGCATCACTCTGGAATTCACCGGCCCCTTCGGTCCTGAGCCCATCCAACTCCCACTCATTCTTAACTCCACCTCCGATTCCCGCGCCAACCTTGGCCCACAAACCATCGTCCAATTTCTCCCCACACTGCCATCCGCTACCCCACCCCCCACCGCTCCCACCTTTCGCGAAACCCAAATGGTCCTCGCCCGTGACCCCGCTCAACCCATCCTCCACAACTCCACTGGTGCCCCCAGCGGCTTTCGCTTTTTCCTCGGCTCCCGAAACTCGGGCGATCCCCTCGAACTGGAAATCCTCCGCCCGGACGGCTCGGGCGAAATCTACCGATTGACCGACCTACTCAACCGCACTCTCGAGGACTTCTCCGGCGCCAAAATCCTCGTCGCCCGCTACTGGCCCAATATGGTCCTTCGCGACGGACAACCTGCCACCGAGGGCGACCAACCCATTAACCCCGCCGTCCTCGTCATGCTCGAAGGCTCTCTCCCCGACACCTCCCCCTCCCGCCTCACTCTCTCCCCCGGGCCCACCCCCAACTCCCTCTTCTATCTCGCCGAATCTCCTTCCACCTCCCCCACCCGCGGTACCACCCAAATCGGCCAAACTTTTTCTCCCAGCTGGAAGGGTTGGTCCGTCCGTATCCTCACCTTGGAACCTCACGCTCGCATCGAAACCAGCACCGTTCCCTCAGAAAAGATGGAGTCCACCCCCGGCCGGCCCGCTCTCCACGCTTTCCTCCGCTCCCCCGACGGATCCTCCGGCCCCGCCCGCTGGATTGCCTCAGGCACCTCCGCCGTTCTCTCTACTCCCACCGCCACCTCCCGCATCGGCTTCGGTCTCGAACTACAAAATCTCCCCTTCTCCATCCGGCTCGACTCCTTCCAAGTCCCACGTGACCCTGGCACCGACGAGCCGGCCAACTTCCTCGCCACCGTCACCTTCACCGATGAAAAAAAGAAGGTCGAAGTGCCCGCCCAACTCGAAATGAACCAACCCGCCACCTATCCCCCTGGACTCCTCCCGCAAATCACCGGCCTCTCTTACAAATTCTCCCAAGCTGGCTGGGATCCTCAAGATCTCAATCGCACCACCCTGCAAGTCCTCCACGACCCAGGCTGGTTTCTCAAATGGAGCGGCTCCCTGCTTATGGTCGCCGGTATCTTCTCCATGTTCTACCTTCGTCGAGAACCTACCCCACGCACCTGACCGATGATCCGTCTTCTCTTTCTCCTTTTTCTCAGCCTCAGCCTGAGCTCGGGCTCCGCTCTGGCCCAAAACAAAGCGTCGCTCGCCGAAAACAACTCCGCTTACGACACGCTCCTCATCCAACACCGCGGACGCGTCAAACCCTTCCTCTCCTTTGCCCAAGAGCTCACCGCCTCCCTCACCGGGCGAAATTCCGTCTCTCTGCCTGACCATGGGAAAATCGGCTCCCGCCAACTCATCCTCTCCCTTTGGCAAAAACCCGCCGGATGGGAAAATGAACCCATCATCCTCGTCGAGGATCCCGCGCTCCGAAAAACCTTAAATCTCGCCCACGATACCCGCCACTTCCCCCCCCGCCTCCTCGCCACCCAACCTCAACTGGCCGATCTCACCCGCCAAGCCGATGCCGCCCGCGCCTCCGGTCCCCAAACGGAAATCCCACCCCTCGCCCTCGCCGCCCAAACCGTCTCTCTCCGCCTCCGAATCTTCTCCTCCCTTATCTCTGGCGATGCTTTTCGCGTGGTCCCACCCTCCAGTGGCTCTCCCGCCGAAGCCCCCTGGTCCACTGCCCGCTCCCCGATCGATCTTTCCGATTTACTCGAAGCCCAAAAGCGAGCGGACCTGCCTTCCACAAAAATTCAGCTCGAAGTGGCCTACCTTAAATATCACCCCTTCCGTTTGGCTTGGATCGCTTGGCTCCTCTCCGCCTTTCTTCTGCTCATCGCGGGCCAAAACGGAAAGCACGCTTTCCTGCCTTGGGGCAAAACCATCGCCTACCTCGGCCTTCTCCTCCTCATCATCGGCTTTGCCGCCCGCGTTTACATCGCGGGGCGCCCTCCCGTAACGAACATGTACGAAAGCATTCTTTGGGTCGCTTTCGGCGCAGGTCTTTTCGCGGTGATCTTTTCCATCCGGCACCGTTCCAACCTCTACCTCATCGCCGCCTCCCCCATCATTATTCTCTCCCTCATTGCCTCCGATCTTCAGCCCGCCGTGCTCGATCCCTCCCTCAATCCGCTTGTCCCCGTCCTGCGAAGTAACTTCTGGCTCACCACCCACGTGCTCACCATTACTTTAAGCTATGGCGCCTTTGCTTTAGCCGCCGCCCTCGCCCACTTTCTCATCCTTACTTCTATTCGCAAAAAATCCCCCTTGGCCAACGACGACCCCGGAGTCCTCCACCTTTACCGCTGCCTGCAGATCGGCGTCTTTCTGCTCGCGGTGGGAGTGATCTTAGGTGGCGTTTGGGCCAACTACTCTTGGGGCCGTTTCTGGGACTGGGATCCCAAGGAAACCTGGGCCCTCATCGCCCTCATGGCCTACATCATTCTTCTCCACGGTCGCCTCGGTGGTTGGTGGGGCGGCTACGGACTCGCCGTCGGCTCGATCGCCTCCTTCCTCACCATCCTCATGGCTTGGTACGGAGTCAACTTTGTCTTAGGCAAAGGCCTCCACAGCTACGGCTTTGGCAACGGGGGCCAACTCTATGTCGGAGCTTTTGCCCTACTGGAACTGATCGTTCTCACCTTCGCCCTTGTCCGTCGTCCTCGATCGTCATGACCTCCAGCCTGTCGATCGTTGATCTTGAACTTCTCTGCCACATCGGAGTTCCTCCTGAGGAACGTGCAAAACCCCAAAAAATCCTCTGCACCGCCGTTTTTCCTGTTCCCGACTTCAAAAAGGCCGCTCAGAACGACAGCCTCGAGCACACAGTCAACTACTACGACCTCAGCCAACTCCTGCAACAAACCGCCCGCCAAAAAGAGCGTAAACTAATCGAAACGCTGGCCGCCGACCTCGCGCAGTCCACCTTCGCCGCATTTCCCATCCCTTGGGTCGATCTAGAGTTAAAGAAATTCATTCTCCCCGAGACCCGCCATATCTCTTTTCAGGCCCGCTTTCTCCGCCCAAAATCGAAAAGCCGCCGTCGCTAAACCGGATTTTCTGTCTCCCCCAAATCCCTAACCCGTGATAGGGTTTCAGGTCTATTGCACCGTTAGCTTAGTGGTAGAGCGCCACCTTGACACGGTGGAGGTCAGAGGTTCAAGTCCTCTACGGTGCACCATCCTCCAGTCCATTTTCTCCTCGACTCGACTCAACCCTGGGAACGACTCGAGTCCTAGGTTGATCGACATTTGGATTCAACTAGGGTGTTTCCAGTCGCCCGTTTGGCCTGACCCAAACTTCAAAATAAGTCCACCACCCTTAAACGACTCCGCACAGCTGGCGAAGAAGAGAGGAGGTCGGCTCCCGCGAGGGATTCTTGGGTAAAACCAAAACTGCCTGGCACGAAAGATCAGGTTCCCGCAATGGGGCGGAGACGAGCCCCCGGGCCCGAGCCATCCCCGAAACCAACCGGGGCAGAACCGCCCAACCCAAGCCACGAATGGCCAACTCAATCACCGAGAGAATTTGATCACTGGAGAAAAGGATTTTCGGACGAACACCCGTCTTTTGCCCGAGATCCAAAAGTCGCTGGTCAATGCCGGCTGGATCGCGAAAAATGACGAGGGGACGATCTAATAATTCAATCAGCCGCCAGGATTTTCTCCCCTGAATGAGAGAGGATTGCCGAGAAAAGACCGCGTACCCAGATACGGTTAAATTATGCATCTCCATACCAGGAGGGGCAAACTGCGGGCGGGTCATCAGCACCCCATCCACCTCCCGCTGGTGCAAAAGGTCAGGCAGCAGGGCATTGGCTCGCTCGATGATTTCCACGCGGATTTTTTCACCCAGTTTTCGGGCAGCCTCCAAGCGGATGGGAAGAAAACAGGCAGCCAGCAGAGGCTGAACCCCCAGCCGGACGGTCGGCTCCTCAAAGCGCTCCAGCCGAAGATCTTCGTGAAGATCCTGAAACTCTCGCTCAATTCGCTCGGCCCGACTTTTCACCAAGAGGCCAGCCGCGGTCGGTCGAATTCCGCGCGGAGTACGAATGAGTAATTTCTCCTCCATCTGATCCTCAAGGAGGCGGATCTGAACCGATAAGGAAGGCTGGGAAATTCGCAGAACCCGCGCCGCCCGACTCAAACTGCCGTGACGAATCACCCCAAGAAAATAGCGCAGGCGAGACCACTCCATTCCCTTAGGGTAGGGAAGAATAAATACTGGTATAGTTTTAAGTTATGGACTGAGTAGTTCGTTAGTATGAGTCGCTCCATGCCAAAACCACTAGCCTAACGAGATGGCTTCTGTCTGTTACCGCTGGATGCGGCCAGGTCAACCTTGGCCTGCCGGCTTGACCCTCACTGGATTGGCTCGCCGGATGCATGTGTGGCTCCAGCCCTATACCGACCGAACGGCTGATATCCGCCGCTGTTTGCAGTACGCCATGGATCGAAAGCGAGGAGGGCGGATTCTCTTAGTCCGCTTCCATGGCGAATGGTCAGGTGTTGCCGTTGTAAACTTCACTGGGATGAAAGGCTACATTCCGGCCAATGTGCTGGTTTATCTTACCGTGAATCCCGCTGCCCGCGGCCAGGGATTGGGTACTGAACTCATGCAAAGAGTCCTGCGGGCTTGCCCGGGGGATTTTAAATTACACGTGGAGTACGATAATCCCGCCCGCAGACTCTACGAACGTCTTGGTTTTCGAACGAAGTATGCCGAATACAGGTTTCAACGATGACCCGAATGGAAATCAACATCGACGCCCTGCAAAATAATTTTCGGGTGATCGACAAAGCCGTCCGCGCCTCCCAATCCGAGTGGTGTGTTGTGGCCAAACTTCTTTGCGGGTTTCGGGATGGCTTGGAGGCCTTGGCTGCCTGCGGGGCACGGACGTTTGCCGATTCACGCCTGCGTCATCTCGAGTCGATTCGCGAGATAGTTCCGGACGCGGAGACGTGGTACTTGCGGCCTCCGCCCCTTTCCCAAGTTCGTCGTGTGGTGGCCACTTGCACCGGGAGTCTGAATACCGAAGAGGCTGTTCTTATCGCACTCAATCAAGAGGCCGCCCGCCAAGGAGTCCGCCACAAGGTCATTTTGATGGCCGAGTTGGGAGAGAGAAGGGAGGGAGCCTCGCCCGAGGAGTTGGCTGGCTTGGCAACAGTCCTGACCCGCTGCCCTCACCTCGACTGGGTGGGGCTGGGTGCAAATCTCGGTTGCCTACACGGAATTCTTCCCACCACAGAGCATTATGCCCAACTGAAGGTACTACGTGAGTGGCTGGAAATGAAGTTTTCTCATCCCCTGCCCCTCATCTCCGCCGGCACCTCCCTCATGGTACCGGGGCTCATCGAGCAAAACCCCCCACCCGAAATTAACCATTACCGCATCGGGGAAATTCTTTTTTTGGGCAGGGATCTGGAAACGGGTAAGCCCGTTGCTCGCCTCCGCCAAGATGTATTTCGGCTTTTTGCCGAAATTGTGGAGCTGAGAGAAAAGGGTTGGTCCCCCTTGGGAGACGCCATGTCGGGCATTAGCCCTTTTGCTGGCGAGAACAAACCCGAAGGCCAAGAGGGCAAGCGTGGCTGGCGTGCCTTACTGGCGGTGGGGCGCCTGGACGGGGAGCTGTCAGGGCTGGTGCCGGAAGACCCACAGGTACAGTTGGCTGGGGCAAGCTCCGACCTTCTCGCCGTAAATTTGATCGGGGACAAGATCCGCTTCAAGGTAGGGGACTGCCTCAGCTTCCGTCCCGATTACTCTTCCGCTCTGGGGTTAATGCACAGTCACTATATTGAAAAAACCGTCCTAGCCGCTGAACCCATGACGGCAGGGGGAACGTGGCGCCGATGGCTCTCCCGACAAGCGGAGCGGCTCCGCGTGAGAAGAATTTTCCGATGAAGGTAGACTTGGAGGCACGGCAGAAAGACGATCAAATCGTCTGGGAGGATTGTGCGCAGACCTATGAGGAACAGGTAGTGGAGGGGCACCCTGATATCCGATCCGCCGAATCGCTCGAGGAGGAGTGGCTGGGACACCTCTTGCGAAAGCGGTCTTGGCAACGACCTGAGCAAATTCACGTGGTCGAGGCCGGCTGCGGGTCGGCTCGGGTGCTCGCGCAACTGGCCGCCGCTGCTACCCAGACCGAAGATCTTGAACCGACAGACCGAAAGCTTTTGCAAGCTTATCGCCGCTTGCGCCCTGAGGGGGCGTTCCACTCGGCCTGGGCCCAGACATGCGGGAAAATGGTCGGTGTGGATTTTTCTCGCTCCATGCTGGCTTTGGCCGAAGAAAGGTTCAGTCGGATTGGACTCAGCCGCTGGATTCAATCCCGCCAGGTCCAATTGATTCACGGCTCCGCTTTTCAACTCCCACCAACCGCTCCCGGCCAACCTTGGGTCATTTGCTTGCTCAACTCCATCGGAGTGATGCAGGGGGAGGAGGGAGCAAGAGCTTTGTTGCGATCCGTTCGGCAGGCAGCTGGGGCCAGTGGCGTCGGCTTTATCAGTGCCTACCGGGCGGAAGCCATGGAGACGCACGGACTCAATCAATATGAGTCAACCTTGGAAGTGGCCGGAATCCCCGATTGGTTGGAGGGGGATGTTCCCACCGGTTGCCGGGCGCGCGCTCGGCAAACTCCTCGCGCCGGCGAGGCACAGGAGGTTTTGCCGGTGGATTGGGTGGATGAGAGCGGGGCCTTGACCGGTCAAGGAGAACTCAGGAGACAGCCCGACCGTGTTCGCCAAGTCTGCCTGACCGGACAAGTACGCACCCGCAGTGGTTATCAATCCCGCTGGTATCCATGGAGTCAAATGGCGCAGTTGGTTCGGGATGAGTGGGGCGAGGCGGGTTGGCAAATCTCCCCTGGAGGACTCGATCGCCTGCGGGGCCGTCCCCTGCAGTGGTTGTGGTTTGATCCCACGGGCTGGATTCGTGAGAGCTTGGGGTGAGTGTCTCTTTCGAAGTTTACTTGCTGGCTGGCGCCTACCTGGCGTGGGTTTTTGGCAAAGGCATTCTCGCCAGTCGGCGCATCCACAATCTGGAGGATTACCTGCTGGGGGGACGAAGCTTGGGGGCGGGACTCCTGGCGGCAACGCTCGCCGCCACCTTGTTGGGAGGCGGCGCCAGTATGGGAATTTTTGGCCGAGCCTACGTGGAGGGCCCCTTCTTCCTCTTGGCCACTCTGGGGTGGTACCTCGCCCTGATTCTCACCGGACTTTTTTTGGCCGCCCCCATTCGAAATTCAGGAAAGGCCACCGTGGGCGAATTGGTGACAGAGCGGTATGGTCCCGCGTTGGGCCTGACCTTGACCGGGCTCTCTCTCGCTTACTCCTTGGGCTTGCTGGCCGCCCAGTTGGTGGCCCTGCGCGAAGTGGCCCGCATTCTCTTGCCCGATTTCAACCCGGATTGGATCCTCGCCACCGGAACGCTGGTGGTGCTGCTGTATAACTGGGCCGGTGGATTTTGGGCCGTGGTCAAAACTGACCAAATCCAGTTTTTTGTCTTGGCCGGTGGGTTCACCTGCCTGGCCGTTTTAGCTGGCCAGCAGGGATGGTCTGCCCCCTCCTCCCAGCCGTTTACCTCAGGCGCGAGGGATTTGGCTTGGCTTTTTCCCGCTTTTTTTCTGGGGGAATTTTTAGCCCCCGCTTATTTTATGCGATTGGCCGCAGCGCGAAGCTGGGTCCAAGCCGTTCGGGGAACTGTTCTGGCGGGGGCAGGTCTGGCTTGCTTCTTTTTTCCGATTTTTTTCTGGCTGGTGCTCTACGCCCGAGAACGTCTTCCCGGCTTAGAAGCAGGGCAAGCCCTGCCAACTTTGGTGGCGTCCTTTGGCAGTGTTTGGGTCAGCGGAATAATGCTCTCCGCCTTGTTGGCCGCGGTCATGTCTTCGGCAGACTCCATCCTCAATGCCGCAACGCTCGTGGTGATGCACGACTTTCACTTGCGGAAAAGATTTCACCCTTTACGGATAGCACGAACAGTTTGCCTCCTCCTGGGAGTCTCCGCCGCTGGCCTGGCCTGGCTGCTTCCAGATATCATGCAACTTTTGCTTTTAAGCTATCAGGTGTGGGCCCCGGCGGTGACCGTGCTCTTGGCCGCAGCACTTTTTCGGCTGGTAATCCCTTCGGGGGCAGCATGGGTAGTTTTCTTGGCCGGACTGGTTTCCTCACTGCTGACGGGATGGTGGGGGGGAGGTTCCGAACGGGCCATCGTCATTGGGGTGGGTGCTTCCCTCTTGGCGGCAATTCCGGCCGTAAGATTCTGCCGTGCTCCTCCCAAGGGTTGAAATCTCCGCGGTTTTATGATGCTGGGGTCGCAGGTCGGGGACGTACTTTTCTGCCAAGATTGAAGACGATTTCGCCAAAACCATACATCGGTTTGCGCTCTCCTGCCGGCACTGTTTTCGTTGCCCAAAGGCAACTCTTGGCCATAGATAATTTACAGATTCTTCTCATCCGCTCCGCGTGGGCTTGTTCGGTATCGGCTTAGAGGCCTCCTGGCCCAAATTGGAAGGCCTAAAACCAAGATTGGAAGGCTACCCCAGCCAAGTGGCCGACAAGATCGCCCACCCTGGTGTTGAGATCTGCGACCTCGGCCTCATCGATTCCCCGGAAAAAGCCTTGGAGGCCAGTCATGCCATGAGGCGGGCGGACGTGGACACTCTGCATGTGGCCTGCGCCCTGGTTTTGGGAGCTAGCCAATTTTTGACCTTTGACGCCAAGCAGAGGTTGGTCGCACGTGAGTCGGGTCTGGAGGTCCCTGTGGAAAAAGCAACCTCATGCCAAGAATCCGCCAAGCATTCGTGATGTCGGTGAACCCCGGCCAAGAAAAAGAGTACGAAAAACGCCACCGCCCGATCTGACCGGAGTTGGAGGCCGTTCTAAAAAAACACGGGGTCCACAACTACTCCATCTTCCTCCATATCGAGACCCGCCAACTGTTCGCTTATGCGGAGATTGAGGACGAGGCGCGGTGGCAGGCCATTGCCCAAACCCCCGAATGCCAGAAGTGGTGGCGCCATATGAGTGATGTCATGCCCTCCAACCCCGACTACTCCCCAACGGCCGTCACTC
>CAMCFB010000006.1 GCA_945874125.1 Verrucomicrobia subdivision 6 bacterium
GGAGGGGAGCTGGTGGCGTTGGGCGATGGCAAAATCGGCCGGGTCGTGAGCAGGGGTTACCTTGAGGACGCCCGTGCCGAAGGTCATGTCGACCTGCTCGTCTCCGACGATGGGGATTCGACGTTGCTCTGGCGGAAGTTCGGGGGGAAGAGGACGGAGGGCAAATTGGCCAATGAGGGAGGAGTAGCGCGGGTCTTTGGGATTTACGGCGATGGCGGTATCTCCCGGAATCGTTTCGGGTCGGGTGGTCGCGATGGTGAGGAATTGCTCCTTGGCTCCGGCTACGGGGACACGGAAGTGGTAGAGCAGTCCCTTTTGCTCTTTCATGATGACCTCCTCATCGGAAAGAGCGGTCCGAGAAACTGGGCACCAGTTGACCATTCGACGACCCCGATAGATCAGTTTCTTATGGAAGAGATCGACAAAGACCTTTTGGACACAAGCCGAGTATTCGGAGTCCATGGTAAAGCGTTCCCGGGACCAGTCGCAGGAAGCCCCCAATTTTTTCAGCTGCTGGATAATGATTCCGCCGTGTTTTTCTTTCCATTGCCAGATTTCCTCAAGAAAAGCCTCCCGCCCCAAATCGTCCCGATGTCTGATCTTTCCGTCTTTTTTCAAGGTTCGCTCGACCACGGTTTGCGTGGCGATGCCGGCATGGTCGGTGCCCGGCAACCAGAGAACCTCCATTCCGAGGAGGCGAGCCCGTCGGGCGAGGATGTCCTGAATCGTGTTGTTGAGGACATGACCCAAAGTGAGGATTCCGGTCACATTGGGCGGCGGAATGACGATGGAGTACGCGGGTTTGGGGGAAGCGGGATCGGCTCGATAATCGCCGCGATTGACCCACTGGGAGTAAAGCCGGTCTTCGACTTGGGCGGGATCGTAACCAGGGGCGAGTTCAGGCATGGGAGGGAGAGGATGCCTTTTCCCTTGGCGGGTGAAAAGCTTGGAGGAGCGAAAGATTAATCGGCTTGGCTATCCCCGCCACTGGCGGCGGGTGCGGCCGTGCCGGCGGGGACAAATTGCCACCAAGCCGTTTCGTTGATGGCATAGATCGGCTTGTAGTGCTGGATCTTGTCCGCTGTCCACACGCTTTTGATCTGATTATCCAAAATATAGCATTGGCCGGCGGTGATGACACCAAGGATGCAGTGCCCGACCCCCAGATTAAGGTCTTTCACGACCAGCACGCGCAGTTCATCTTGGGTGAAGCCAAGTTTTTGCAGGGCGTAATATTTGGCGATGGCGTGGTCTTCGCAATCCCCACTCACCCGCCCAGGAACAATGTAGTCGGATGGTTGGGTGAATTGAACGGGGGTATTCCAAAGATCGGGGACACCCCAGTTTTTCTGGTCGGGCACGTACCGCATGGAGTTAAAAGTTTCGTTAACCTTTTTGATCATCTCCAACTTATCGGCCGATTGTGTTTTTTGCACAAATTCGGACCAACCACCCGCAAAGGGAGCGTTAATATCCGCTTTTTTGGCTAACTCCTCTTGCACGCTACCCAAAATCCCCGTCCACTTGGGAAACTTGCCAATCGGCTGTTGCTGGACGACTTGGTAGTTGCCGTCCCAGGAATACAAGGCTGGCGCGCACAAGGTGCACAGCAAAACGAGGAGGCATCCGAGTGCAGTCACAAGAAACACATTACACAGAATTGATGAGGCGGAAAACCTTGATCGCGCTGAAAAATAGTTAATTCTAAAAGGTAACTAGCGTTCCTCCTATGGCTGACTCCACCCAACCTGCTCCGCAAGACCCGTCCAAGCTTAAGATCAATACTCCAGCCATCGATCAGGCTCCGGTGAAAAGACCTTGGAATACGACCACCATCGCAGCGGTTGCGTTTTTAGCGCTTTTCACGATCGGCGGGGTAGTGGGAATTCTGCAATTCGTGGATTCGGAAAAGAAGCGAGCGTTGCGGGATTGGCAAACGCAAATGGGGCTGGTGGCGGAGACGAGGGGGGCAGCGGTGGAAACTTGGCTCTCTTCCCAGTTTGACGTTTTACGCGCGATTGCCTCGAACGAGTCCCAAAAGATTTATATCGATACGCTGCTGAATGAGTCCGCGGAGGCCGATCAGAAAGAGGGAGCAGAAAATTTCTTAAGGAATTACTTAAAGAAGATGGCGGAAGCCAACGGCTTCTTCACGCCCCCGCCGGCTCTCGAAATCAATGCGAACGTCGTGCGGGAGGGTGTCGCGGGTATCGCGGTAGTCGCGCCCAGTGGGCAAGTTCTTGTCGCCAGTGAATTTCTCCCTGCTCTGAAAGAAGACGGCTTTATTGATGTGCTGAAGGAAAATGCCGCTCGCCAACGGGGTCTCTGGAACGTGCGGTTGGATGGGGAGGGGCAACCAAGCCTTGGTTTGATTGTTCCGATTTATCCGGTGGATGCGGCGGACAACGCCAAGCCGATTGCTTACGCGGTCGGGTTAAAACAGGTCGCCAAAGACATTTTTCCGCTGATGACCCAGCCGGGAGAAAATCTGAAAAGTGGAGAAAATTACTTGGTTCAGGAAAAGCCAGGCACCTCGGGTAACACGGTTCAGTTCCTCACTCCTCGTCGGGAGCCGCTTCCCAACGGAACCAAGCCGATGACGAGTGATTGCCCGAATAACACGGAGACCTCAGCAGCGGCTTTTGCGCTGAAGCAGCCGGGGGCATTTGGGATTCGTCCCAGTTATGCGAATGTGCCGAGCTTAGTCCTCGGGCGTAAGATCGCCGGCACTCCGTGGGTCGTGGTGCGGACCGCTTCGGAAGAGGAGGCGCTGGGGCCGGCGAAAAAGCGGCAGACCATGATGCTGATCGGGTTTACTTTGGTGCTGGGGTTGGCTTCGGTTTCGATGGGCGTGGCCTGGAAACACGGGGCGGAGATTCGGGCCTCGGCCGAAGCCCAGCGATTAAAAATTGCGGCCGAGCGCTTCACTGGATTTTCCAAGTTCTTGCGGGTGATCACGGATAATCAACCCACGGCGATTGCGGCGGTGGACGCTGGTGGAAAGTACAGCTTTGCGAATCGCACCTTGGCGGAGGCGGCGGGCATTACCACCGAGGAGGTGGCCGGCAAGACGATGCCGGCCGTCATCGGACCGGTCCGCGCGGCGGTGTATCAAAAAATCAACAAGCAGGTGATCGATGAGCTCTATCCGGGATGGCCGGCCGATAAAACAGAGGGGAAGTGGCAACCGCAGAAGGGGCGGCACGAGTTTGATGAGGGTGGAAAAAAGAAGTACACCAAAACAGACCATATTCCCCTGCGCGGGGACCGGGATCATCCTCCCGGGGTTCTTCTGATTGAGCAGGACATTACCGAGTTTATCGTGGAGCGAGAGAAGAGGGAACGGATGTTCCGTGGCTTGATTGAAGCCTTCGTTGCCGAGGTGGATAGCCGTCAGGCCAACCCCGCTCGAACCAACGCCAGGTTGATCGGGCGGATTGCCCGAGGAGGCGCGGAGGAGATGGGCCTTTCTCCCGTGGAGGCGGAGGCGGCGGAGTTGGCGGGTAAACTGATGAATCTGGGAACCGTTTCTCTTTCGCAAGATCTTTTAAGTAAGGGTGGAAATCGAAATGAGGAGGAGCGGACGAAGTATCGTGAAGCAATTCTACGAAGTGCCGATCTTGTGTCGGGACTGGAGTTTGAGGGCCCGGTGGCCGAGGTGATTCGGCAAGCGCAGGAGCGAGTTGATGGTTCCGGTTATCCCAAGCGTTTGAGTGGTGATGCGATTCTTCCCGCGGCCAAGGTGGTGGCGGTGGCCAAGCGCCTGGTCGACTTGATTCAGGGGCAGGAAGGACCCGTGCAGTCGCTGGATCAGGCTTTACGAACCGTCATGAGCGAAGCGGGAGCCTCTTTGGATCGTGGGGCGGTGGCGGCGACGGTCGACTTCCTCGATAATCGCGGGGGAAGAGGAAAAGTCGGTTTAAGTTAAGATTCGCTTAGTCGGGGATCAGGCTCTGCTCAACCGTATCATCAAAACGTAGGTTCAGGAGTTTCCAGTCGGCCCCCACTGGGGTGTAAAAAACAAACTGCCAACGCAAAGGCTTACGGGGGTGGTAGCTCAGGTAGGTGAGGTAGAGGGTGCGCGTGCCCACCGAGCGTAGGTCGTACAGCTCATACCCTTGGAGAGGGCCAAATACCTCAATGCCTTTTTGGATGTTGCCGACGAACTCGGGGACGGAAGCGGGATCGGATAAGGTGGGGTTGCTGGCGACGAGAGTTTTGAAGGCCTCATCGATTTTGCCTCCTTGGACACCGAGAAAAAAAGCTTCCAGCTGTTTTTGCACGGGGGAGGGCGGCGGCTTGGTGTTGGGATTTCTTGGTAAAAGCTGGGGAATGAGAGTGGTGACCTTGGGCAAATTGGTGGGGGTAGCCTTATTGGTCGGGGCTGCCCAGAGGGAGGCGCTCATCAGGATGGTCAATAGAAGTATTTTTTTCATGTCAGGAGGCTTCTCAGCTTGTCTGGCCCATCTTGAAGGATTGGCGCCCCATGTGCAAAAAAGATTCTTTCGATCGAATAACCGAGGAGCTGCGACAAGCTGCTTTTGAGCTGGGTCGGGTTGGTGCAGTACTTCTCTGGGAGAAGCATAAGCGGTTGTGGGGACAGATGGATAAGGGCATCCCCCACCACCAGGGTTCTGGTGGACGGGTGGAAAAAAGCGGTTTCGCCCTCTCCTGCTCCCGGGAGCGGGATGGGAGAGAACTCTCTGGGTTGGGCGGTGATTTTTCCCTGGGTTTGTGAGGCTAGTACCTCACAGGCGCGATCATGGTTGGCATTCGTTCGAACAATTTGCACGGGGCCTTGGGGAAGGGGGGTGTCATGTGGCCAATCGATCGGATCGAATAAAACCGCCCCGTGGGCGTCCGCAAAGCAGGTGGACCAGAGCTCGGCTTTACAAGCGGGATCGTAGGCGTGCCAAGTCGAGAAGCCGAGGTTGCTCTCGGTCAGGGGGGCTGGACGTAAACTCAACTGGGCAAAGTTGCGCTGTACTCGGTGGCGGTCAGAAGCCCATTGGGTTTGGGTTGAGTCGGTTCAATTTTGAAAAGCCAACCTTGGCCATAGGGCTCGCGATTGATCAACCCTGGATCGGAGGTCAATGTCGCGTTCGATTCCACAATCGTTCCCTCAACGGGAGAGTAGATGTCGGAAGCAGCCTTAACACTTTCGACGGTGGCAACGACCTCGCCGGCTTTCACGGTGCGGCCCGCTTTGGGGAGCTCGACAAAAACAACATCGCTGAGGGCGGATTGGGCATGATCAGTGATTCCCACATAGCCTTTTCCTTGATCGAGACGAAGCCACTCGTGGCTTTTGGCGTAGAGGAGATCGTTCGGGGTGTTCATCGTTTACCTAGGAATTTTCGATGGCAAACTTTGGCGGGAACTCGGCGACCGCGCACTTCAAATTCCAAATCTTGTCCACAAGGGGGGGCGGGGGCTGTGATTAAAGCTAGGGCGATACCGTGGCCCAAGGTGGGAGAGGGGACCCCGCTGGTGATCACCCCAATTCTTTGGTCCCCTCGAAAGACGGGGTAGTCGTGCCGCGGTGGGGGTTGACCCGTCACTCCCTTGATTCCGATACAAACTCTTGGAGCGCCGCTCTTCTTTTGTGTTTCCACCGCGGTGCGCCCGAGGAACGGGCGGGGTCGGGTGAGATCGACAAAGAAACCTAAACCCGCTTCCACCGGAGTGATTTCTGGGGAGAGATCCTGACCATTCAGGGGAAAGCCTGCCTCGAGACGAAGGCTGTCTCGGGCTCCTAAGCCACACGGCAAAAGGCCCTCTGATTTGCCAGTCGCCAAGATATGGTCCCAGATTTTGGGACCCGCCTTTCGCTCCATAAAAAACTCATAGCCCTCTTCGCCCGTATAGCCGGTGGCTCCGACGAGAACGAGATGCCCCGCGATGGTGTATTGCCGAATATGATTTCGTGGGGGAAGGGAGGGGTTCGAGAGGTCGCCCTGAATGAGTTTGGAAAGAATGGCGGGGGCGCGCGGCCCCTGCAGGGCCATACCCGCGGTGCTTCCTGGTGAGCCCACGAAGGAAACATTGGATTTCTGTTTCGAAAGGAGTGCCAGATCCTCCACGTGACGCGAAGCATTGACCACGAGCAGAAAGTCGCTCGGTCCAAGGCGGTAAAGAAACAGGTCATCTATGACCCCGCCTTGGTCGTTGAGAAGAAAGGTGTAGTGACCTTCTCCGTCCTTTAGTTTCGCAGGGTCATTGGCCAGGAGAACTTCAAGGGCAGCCAGTGCCCCTGGGCCGGTTGCCCGGATTTGCCCCATGTGAGAGATATCAAAAAGCCCAGCAGCTTGGCGGGTAGCTTTGTGTTCGGCCAGTAGGCCCGAGTACTCCACCGGAAGGTTCCAGCCGGCAAAAGGGATCATGCGGGCGCCTAGCGACTGATGGCAGGAATGGAGGGGGCTCTCGGAAACAGGAACAGACATGAATGGCCAAAGTAGTGTGGGGATGGGGCGAGTCAACGTTCTGGCGAATCTTTTCCACTCAGGGTAGAAGATGAGATGCCCGTTGCCCCCATACGTCTTTTAGATCTCATGAGGCAGACGGAGGATCCCAAGGTGATCAATCTAGCGGCGGGAATTCCCTCGTCCGATTTTCTGCCTTTGGATGCCTTAAAATCGGCGGTGGAGGGGGAGTTAGCCTCTCGGGCGAGGGAAATGTTTAGTTATCACCGTCCGGAGGGAGCGGCCAAGTTGAGGGAGGCGATTCAAGGATATTTAGCGCCCCGGGGGGTGGCGGTGGCACCGAGTGAGGTTCTGGTCACGACGGGCTGCACGGGCGCTTTGGCGACGATGATGAGCACGATCCTAAAAAAAGGGGATATGGTGGTTTGTGAAGCTCCACTATATTATGGCCAGTTAGAGCTTTTACGGGCGATTGGGGTGAAGTTTCGCACGGTGAATACGGCGGTTGGGCAAGAACCGGACCCCACGAGGTGGGAAAAAGCATTGAAGGCGAAACCGAAGCCAAAATTGCTCTTGGTAACCTCTACGCTTTCGAATCCTAGTGGGGCCACATTGAAAGAAGAGTGGAGACCGAAGATGGTGGAAATGTGTCGCAAGATGGGTGTGCCGATTTTGGAGGACGATATTTATGGGGATTTGCTGGGTCGTGCCCGACCTAAGCCGCTCCGTGCCTTTGATGACGGGAGCACGGTTCTTTATGTCACTAGTTTTTCAAAAACAGTCGCTCCTGGCCTGAGAATCGGCTTTGCCCTACCGGGAAAGTGGATGGATCAGGCAGCCGATTGGCAGTGTCGTCAAACCATCCATGGAGGGGTTCCTCCGGAATATGTCGCGGGGGCCTTTTTGCGATCGGGGCGAATGGAGTCGCACCTGGAGATGCTGCAGTCGGTCTACGCGAAGAGGCGGGAGTTGGCGCTGGGGATTTTATCGAGGGAACTACCGGAGGGATTTCGGGTGGAGGATCCGAAAGGTGGGTACATGTTGTGGGTTCGTGGGGGGGGAGCCAAGGTGATGGATCAAGTGACTAAGCAGTGTCTTGATCAGGGGGTAGCGGTAGTGGGGGGAGGAATCTTTTTTGCCAATCCACCCAAAGAAGCCTGCTTTCGCCTGAACTGCGCCCGGGCGACCCCGGAGGACTTGGCCCGTGGGGTAGGGATTTTTTGTGAAGTCCTAAAATCGGTTATGAGCCGAAAGAAATAGCCCGGCGATTCTCAGACAGGAATGGCCGCTTCGGTCTGCGGATCAAAGAAAACCGCGCGGGAAAGGTCGGGTCCCAGATTTAACTTTTTGCCCTCCAGATCCATAAATTCGATCTGGGTAGTCCGGCAAATACAGGTGTGGCCCCCAGTTCGGAGGTAAACAAAAGTTTCCGCACCCATTGGTTCCACCACTTCAACGGTGGCTTCGAGGGTGACTCCTGAGGTCAGCGAATTGGGCTGCAGATGCTCCGGCCGGAGTCCCAGGATCAACTCCCGATCCTGCCGCGAAGAAAGGCGTCGGGAAGTTTCCGCGGATAAGGCGCAACGGAAAGGGGTCTGACCTGCAGGAACCTTTTCAATAAACGCCAAGGTCCCTTGGCGGGAGGCACTCAGTGTACCCGTGAAAAAGTTCATCGGGGGACTACCGATGAATCCGGCAACAAAAAGATTCGCTGGTTGATGGTAGAGCTCCAGAGGAGCAGCGATCTGCTGCACCTTCCCATAGCGCATGACGACAATGCGATCTGCCATGGTCATGGCCTCGGTCTGGTCATGCGTTACATAAATCATCGTGCTATTCAGTTTGCGATGAAGTTTGGATATTTCCGTCCTAGTTTCGACCCGCATCTTGGCATCGAGATTGGAAAGGGGTTCATCAAAAAGAAAGGCCTTGGGATTACGAACAATCGCCCGGCCTAGGGCAACTCGTTGTCGCTGTCCCCCCGAAAGAGCTTTGGGCTTTCGTGCCAAGAGATTATCGGGCTCGAGTAACCCCAGAGTCTTGGCCGCAGAATCCACCCGATGACGGATTTCGTCTTTGGGGACGCCTCGTAATTCGAGCCCAAACGCCATATTCCGAAAGACAGACATATGGGGGTAGAGGGCATAGTTTTGAAAGACCATGGCAATATCGCGATCTTTCGGAGGAATCTCGTTGATTTTCTTGCCATCAATATAGATGGCTCCCCGTGTGATCTCCTCGAGCCCTGCAATCATGCGAAGAGTCGTTGTTTTTCCACATCCTGAGGGTCCGACAAGAACCATAAATTCCCTATCCTGAATCTCGAAATTGGCGTTATCGACTGCGACTTTTTCTGGCCGACCTTTCTCACCCGGATAAATCTTGTAGAGGTTTTCGATCAGAACTTTAGCCATAGGGTCTCCAGGTTTGGTTTGAACTGAGTGGGAAAAGCTCGTGAGTTCATTTGAGCCCCGTGGTGGCGATTCCACGAATGAAGGTTCTCTGGGTTAGAAAGAAAAGAACCAGCACAGGAAGTAAAACAAGGGTTGAGGCAGCCATAAGATGATGCCAAGGAGTTCCGCTGATGGTTCCTTGGAGGGCCTGGAGGCCTAGGGCGAGAGTGTACTGATTTTCCCGAGCTAAAAAGATGAGGGGTCCAAGAAAGTCATTCCACGTGGCCATAAATTGGAATAGGGCCACCGTGAGAAGGGCCGGTTTGGCCAGAGGAAGAATGATCTGCCAGAAGATTCTCAATTCACTACACCCATCGATTCGTGCGGCTTCGGAGAGGTCTCTTGGAATCGTGAGAAAGAATTGGCGAAGAAGAAAGACATTGAAAGCTCCAGCCAGAAAAGCGGGAACCCATAGGGGCTGGAAGGTCCCGATCCAGCCTAGCGCTCGGAATAGTCCATAAATGGGGACCATCACTACGGGGAATGGGATCATCATGGTCGCGAGAAGAACAAAGAAAACGCCATCCCTTCCGCGCCAGTCGAGGCGTGAAAACCCGTAGGCTACCAGGGCGCTTGAAAAGACTGTCCCCACCACATTGAGAAAAGCGAGCACGAGACTATTTCTGGTATAGAGCCAGAAGGGCCCCATCGCTTTCATGGCATCCGGGTAGTTGTGCCACTGGGGGGAGGAGGGGAGCCACTGGGGAGGAAGTTTCATTGTCTCGTTCAGGGGCTTGAGGGAGGTGGAAACCATCCAAAAGAATGGCAAAAGGAAAAGAAACCCTAGTCCAAGAAGGGCGATGATGGACAAGGTGGAGTTGAAATTCTTTTTCATTTTCCAGAGTAGTGAACTTTTCGTTCTCCATAACGGACGGTAATGAGACTGAGTCCGATAATGAGAAGAAACAGGCATAAGGCGAGGGCGGAGGCGTAGCCCATATTCCAGTAGTCAAACGCGTTCTGGTAAATGTAAGTAGCGAGAAAGAGCAGGGAACGCCCGGGGCCGTCACCGCCGTTGGTCAAGATATAGGGAACAGCAAAGGTTTGTAGGGCTCCGATGATGCTCATCAAGACGTTAAAAAAAATCACGGGGGATAGCATTGGCAGGGTAATATGAATGAATCGTTGCCACGCACTGGTTCCGTCTAGCTCTGCCGCCTCGTACAACTCAGCCGGAACGTCTTGGAGGCCTGCCAGGTAGATGACGACGGCTTGGCCAGTTCCCCAAAGACCCGTCAGGATAAGGCCCCACAAAGCGAAATTGGGGTCATTTAACCAGTCGGGCGTCTTGAGCTGAGTGTGCAACCACAGGTTAAGGAAATCCAAAATAGGGCGAATCAGATTATTTACCAGTCCCATGGGGCCGTTAAGCATCCATTGCCATAGGATAGCGAGAGAGATTGCGGGCACGAGTGAGGGGAGAAAAAAGATGGTCCGATAGATACCCTGTCCGGCGATGGGTTGGTTCAGAAGAACAGCCAGCCCGATCGATAGAAAAGTGCTTAAGGGGATGGCGACGGCCGCGAAAACAACCGTGTTTTGCAGGGCTTTCCAGAAAACTGGGTCACGCCAAAGATCCACATAGTTCTGGGTTCCTAAAAAAACAGGCTGGGAAAGAACACTGTAGTCACAAAGCGAATACCAGACCGAGGCGAGGAGGGGATAAAGATTGAATGCCAAAAAACCTAGGATCCAAGGCGAGATGAAAGCTACCCCCATAAGTAAACTTTTTCGCTCCCCCGCCGTCATGGGTGAATCTCCTTTTCCCAAAGGGCTACGCGAACGGGGGCCACCTTATTCCAGCGATCTACCTTTGCATCCAGGGCTTTCTGTTGGCGTGCCAACATCGTCACGCGTGCTTCATCCGCGCCCATTCGCCCCAGAAGAACAAGATTCACATAAGTGATCATATCGTTGGCATACTGCTTAAACGTGGGAAGGGAGAGGGTTGGTTGAGCTCGAGAACTGTTGGCCAGGCTTTGGAAAACTTTCAGGTAGGGGTGGGAGTGATGATTCATGAATTCATCACTGACTTGGCGGAGCGGTGAAATCTTATGCTGACCTAGGCACAGCTTCTCCGTGTTTTTCTGTTGCGCGACAAAAGCGATAAACTGCATGGCCTCCTTGGGGTGGCGAGCGCCTGCAGGAATCACCAGAATATCGGTTTCTGCGATGGTTAATGGGGCTTCTGGATGCTCCGTCTCCTCTGGAAAGGCAGCGGCACCGTACTCAAAACCAGTGGGAGCATATTTTTTGATAAAGTTGTTCATCCAAACGCCCTGCATGATCATAGCGACTTTTCCATTAAAGAATGGATTGTCGGGTGAAGCGAAGTTTCCGAATCCACCTCGTAGTTCAAACATCGCGCCCCCCCCAAACCGCTTCGGATAGCTCTCCAGCCATGTAAAAAAGTGACGATTGGGTTGGGCATCTAAGAGGAGTTTGGTGGCCCCGTCCCAACTGGCACCTCCAAACCAGGAGGGAAAGTCGTGCATCCACCAACCCGGTTCTTGGGGCATATGGCCGATCTGGGCGAGAGATCCATCGGCGTTCTTTCGGGTGAGCTTTGCATTGAAGGTCTCCAGTTCCGCGATCGTCCGAGGCGGTTGTTCCGGATCGAGACCCGCTTCCCTAAACATCTTTTTGTTCCAATGTAGGGCTGTGACGGAGGGGGTGGAGGGCAGGGCCCAGAGAAAATTACGATAAGAGCAGAGCTTCCAGAAAACGGGCAGATAGTCTTCTTGGCGAATGCCGGCATCCTTTGCCAAATAATCCAACGGCATGAGAGCGTTATTTTCCGCGTAGGAGGGGAGATTGATGGCCCAGAGTCCGACGATATCGGGAGGAACTCCACCCGCAGTTGCGAGCATCATCTTTTGGTCGATTCGGCTTACCGATAAAAAACGGACGAATATCTTGTCCTGTGAATTGTTAAAATCATCCACTACCCCAGCCATTGCTTCGCGCTCAAAACCCGTCCACTTTTCCCAGTATTCAAGAACCAATCGGCCCGAGATACGGGCATCCTCTTTTGGGGTGCAGGAAGCCAGGGAAAGAAGTCCTAGCAATCCAAAAAAACGCAATAACGAGGCCAGCGTAAGCAGGAATTTCAAATGATGAGTTCTACTTCGCTGAATCAAAAGTCAGAGCAGTCAATCGCTCCTTGGCCGCCACTGCGGGTTGCCAGTACCAACCCTGCTTATCCCAGCATTGAGACATCGGATACTCCTTAATGACTTTCTCATAGGCGGTGATGGCTTCGGCATTTTTTCCTTCTGCCTCGTAGACCTTTCCAAGAATAAATACGCAGGTTCCTACATCGTTGAGAGCCCAAAAATCTTTTGCAGTGTCAGGCCCAGGAACAACGGACAAGGTGGTCTGCATCTCGGATGCTTTTTCACCGAATAGACTTTGACAACGTTCGATCTTTGCTTTTGCCGTGGTGAAATCCTTCGCCGCCAGTGCCTCCCATGCCTGCGAGGTTAGCGAGCTGGATGTGGGCGATTCCTCGGTTGTGGGAATCGGGGATTTCTGTTCCTCGTTCTCTGCCGATCCGACAAAAGCAATCAGGCACAAAAAGAGTATCGACTGAATAAGGGATTTGATTCCATGATGATGGATGGTTTCTCTATTTCGTGTCAAGCAGACGATTTCCATCATTCTTGTTATCAGCATGTTAAATGAATCGACCAGGGCAGAACCAACCCAGGTTTCTTTGGTAAAGGATTCACAAGGGATTTGGAGCTTACAGCGTGGTGGTAAACCTTTTTTAGTTCAAGGCGTAGGAGGAAGCGGGTCGATCAAACTTGCCAAAGAGGTGGGGGTGAACTCAGTCCGTACATGGGGAATCGAGCAGCTGGAATTTAAGGATTCCGAAGGGCGATCATTTATTGATCAGGCGGATCAGTTCGGCCTGACTGTATGTGTGGGAATATGGGTCAAGCATGAGCGGCACGGATTTAAGTATAGTGATCCGAAGTTTATTGCGAAGCAGCGGGAAGAAATCGTCAGCGCTGTCCGCAAATATAAAAATCATCCTGCCGTGCTCGTCTGGGGTTTAGGAAATGAGATGGAAAGTTATGTGGGGACGGAGGATGCGATTCGTGTTTGGAGGGAGCTTGAGGAGCTGGCCAAGCTAATTAAGCAGGAGGATCCAAACCATCCGGTGATGACCGTGATTGCGGGGGCTGACACCGGAAAAATCAAAGAGATCATGAAGTACTATCCATCGATCGATATTTTGGGGATCAATGCCTATTTGGGGGCAGGGGGAGCCGGAGGGACTCTGAAAGGGATGGGGTGGACGAAGCCCTTCATCATGACCGAGTATGGTCCTGTAGGGCACTGGCAGACTCCCAAAACGGAATGGGGTGCAGCGATTGAGCCGACGGGTAACGAGAAGGCTGCCAACTACTACGCCACCCTTACGACCTTGATGGAAAACAAGGAAGGACTTTGCCTCGGAAGTTATGCCTTCCTTTGGGGGAACAAACAGGAGACCACATCCACTTGGTACGGGATGCTGCTTGCCACTGGTGAGAAATTGCCAGCCGTGGATGCACTTGTGCGGGGTTGGTCCGGGAAATGGCCCGCCAACCGTTGTCCGAAGGTGGAGTCGATCGAATTCCCCGTCGCTCAAAAAAAGGGAAAGGCAGGAGAAAAAGTGAAAGCATCCGCCAAGGTGAAGGATCCGGATGGAGATTCCTTACAGTACGAATGGACTGTCATGGCCGAGAGCAAGGATTTGCGGGGCGGGGGGGATGCTGAATCGGTTCCAGCCTCCTATCCTCAAGCTGTTCAACGTGGGTCGGACAAGGATTGTTTCGTGACTCTCCCCATGGATAGGGGAGACTATCGCCTTTTTCTTGTTGTGCGGGACGGTAAAGGGGGAGCCACCACGGCAAATTCTCCTTTCGGCGTAGATTAGTTTTCAACATCGATTCATTCCATGACTAAAAAACGGACACTGATCGGCGAAGTGGCCTGGCCAGAGGGCGAGGGCGAGATTACGGGCAAATTTGTTCGGCTGGAGGATGACGAGATATTTTACCAGATCAGCCATTACGACCAGATGCCACCATTCTTTATGAGTCTGGTGAGCGGTTCCGACCACTGGATATTTATATCCAGCAACGGTGCCCTAACCGCAGGGCGGCGCGATCCCGAGCGGGCGATTTTCCCCTACTACACAGATGACAAGATTCACGACTCGCAAGATGTCACTGGAAGCAAAACGATCTTGCGCATCCGTCGCGGCATGGGCGAGTTTCTCTGGGAACCCTTCTCGCAGCGCTACGAGGGGGTCTATCCCGTCACGCGCCATCTGTATAAAAGCCTCTACGGCGACCGCCTCATCTTCGAAGAAACGAACCGCGCATTGAGGCTCCGCTTCCGTCACGGGTGGTCCTTCAGTGATAAGTATGGGTTGATTCGCGAAGCATCCTTGAAAAATATTTCACCCGAGAAGGTTACCGTGACCGTGCTGGATGGTTTACAGAACATTATGCCCTGCAGTGTAGATCAATCCATGCAGGCTAACTTCAGTACGCTGGTCGATGCTTACCGCAAGAACGAACTGGAATCCGCCTGCGGTCTTGGGCTCTACAGCCTGAGCGCGGTCATCGTGGACAGGGCTGAACCGAGCGAGGCGCTCCAGTGTAACACGGTCTGGTCTCTCGGGCTTAAGGGTGCGGTGCGCTTAATTTCCTCACGGCAGGTGGATGCTTTTCGGCGTGGGAAGGCTCCGGTGGAAGAGACCGATGTCAGAGCGGAGCGCGGTGCCTATATCCTTGTGCAGACCATGACCCTGACCTCCAGCGAAACTGCTCGCTGGCGCTTTGCCGCAGCGGTCGAGCAGGATGCCTCCGCGGTGAGGAGCAGCATCGTCTCACTGGCCAACCCAGAAGCACTCGCCCGCGACCTTGACGACGATCTGGCGGCGGGAAGGGACAAGCTGGAGCGCCTCGTTGCCTCGGCCGACGGATGGCAATTGACCGGAAATCCGCTGCAGGACAATCGCCATCTTTCCAACGTCCTCTTTAACATTATGCGGGGTGGGGTCTTCCTGCGAAACCACGATTTGTCGGTGGAGGATTTGCGCAAGCATGCGCGGAACATGAATCGCAACTTGGCCACGAAGTACGAAAAGTTTTTTACTGCGTTGCCCGACACTGTGAATTATGCGGAGCTCCTTCAGGCAGCTGAGGCCGACGGCTCGGCTGACCTGCAGAGGATCTGCCTGGAATATCTGCCGCTCGGGTTCAGTCGTCGCCACGGTGACCCGAGTCGCCCATGGAACAAGTTTGCCATCATCCTGCGCAACGACGACGGAACTGATGCCCTGTACTACGCAGGTAACTGGCGTGATATCTTCCAGAACTGGGAGGCGTTGGCCCGCAGTTTTCCGGCCTTCTTGCCTGGCATGATCGCAAAGTTTGTCAACGCCTCGACGGTCGATGGATATAACCCTTATCGTATCACCCGCGACGGCATCGACTGGGAGACGATCGAGCCGCATGACCCGTGGTCCTACATCGGTTACTGGGGAGACCACCAGATTATCTACCTACTGAAGCTCCTTGAGGTACTAGAGGACTTTTTTCCAAGCAGACTGCAGACCATGCTCAGTCGCGATATCTTCACCTACGCGAACGTGCCTTACCGAATTCGCCCGCATAGCGAACTGCTGGCTAATCCTAAGAATACGGTGGTTTACGACAAGGCGCGGGAAGTGCTCATCGCCGAGCGTGTTGCGACAACCGGAGCAGACGGCAAGCTCGTCTGGGGTCGCGATGATCATGTCGTTACGGTAAATCTGATCGAGAAACTCCTCGTCTCACTACTGGCGAAACTGGCCAACTATATTCCCGAAGCTGGACTGTGGCTCAACACCCAGCGCCCCGAGTGGAACGATGCCAACAACGCATTGGTCGGTCACGGCGTTTCCGTTGTAACGCTGTGTCATCTGCGCCGATTCGTCGGCTTTCTGCACAAGCTTCTCCAGTGTCCGGGCTGTGCTGACTTCGCGATCTCGGAGGAAGTGGCTGAGTGGTTGTCCGCTACAGGTGGCGCTCTAGAAGAATCGCTACCACTCTTGGACGCTCCGTTTTCCGATCGCGATCGGAAGCGAGTCCTTGATGCACTAGGTGAGGCGGGCAGCCGCTATCGCAGTCTCGTCTATCCACAAGGTTTTTCGGGTAAAAAGAAATTGGTCATGCGCGGGAGCCTTCTCGACTTTTTCGAAAATGTCCTGCGGCATGTCGACCGGAGCATCGCCTCGAACGAGCGGGAGGATGGCCTCTACCACTCCTACAATCTCATGTCGGTAACCGCGGGTGGAGAGGGGATCGCCGTTCGACGGCTCGGTCTCATGCTGGAGGGGCAGGTGGCGATGTTAAACAGTGGTTGTCTCCCGCCCCCTGCATGCCTGCGCCTCCTCCAGGCTTTGCGCCAGAGCAAGCTCTACCGCGCCGACCAGCATGGCTACATTCTTTATCCAGACAAGGTCTTGCCGCGTTTTCTCGAGAAGAACAATATTCCGGCAAAGGCGGTCGCCTCATGCCAGCTTTTCCAGAAATTACTGGCCGATAGTAACAGACAACTCATAGGAACGGACGTCGAGGGGGGTTGCCATTTCCACGGCTCCATCCGCAATGCAGCGGACGTCCGCCGTATTCTCGCCGTCCTTGCGCAGGCTGGATATGCGGAGTTCGTCTCCCGAGATGAGGCGCGCGTGCTGGAAATCTTTGAAGAGATGTTCGACCACCAATCCTTCACGGGACGGTCTGGGACTTTTTTCGGCTACGAGGGCTTGGGCTCAATTTACTGGCACATGGTCTCAAAGCTCCTGCTTGCCGCACAGGAAGCCTACCTGACGGCGAGGGAAGGTGGTGCTGCGCCAGAAGTGGTGGACCAACTCGCGGAGTGCTACGCCGACATTCGCAAAGGCATAGGTTTCAATAAGTCGCCGAAGGAATACGGTGCCTTTCCCGCCGATCCTTATTCGCACACCCCAGCTCATTCTGGTGCGCGTCAACCTGGCATGACCGGCCAGGTGAAGGAGGATATTATCTCGCGGTTTGGGGAGCTCGGAATCGAGGTTCGTGATGGTTGTCTGCATATCCGTCCCCGCCTACTACAGGATTCGGAATTCATTACCGCGCCTTCATCCTTTCGGTATATAGACACCCGCGGAGCAGTTAAGCACATGCCCGTGCCCGCCGGCGCTCTGGCCTTCACCTTCTGCCAGGTCCCTTTCTGTTATCTTCGAGGGACGGGCCAACAGGGTATTGAGATCACTCGTGCGGATGGCACCAAGAATAATATCCAGGGCTATTTTCTGGACCAGACGCAGAGTGCGGAGATTTTCGGGCGCCAAGGCAAAATCTCTTCGGTGACTGTCGCTCTTTAAGCCTTTTCATCGGATGGGTCGAATCTCAGTGCCTGCTTAATTTGATCCTGTCATCAGGGGCGAAAGTATGTTTTCCGATTCTTCAGGATTAGGAATCGCTATTTACCTCATAGGACAGTGCATTTAAGATAGTTTCATGCTCAATCCATCGAGTAAATCCCTTCATCGTGGCCGAGCTCGTTCGAAGTATCTTTATCGGCAAATCTCTGATCATCTTCGCCAGGATATCAAGGAACTCAAATACCCACCCCTTTCGCGCGTTCCTTCGATGGATGATTTGGCTATTCGCTATAAAGTTAATAAGATCACTGTTCGTAAAGCGCTGACTGAACTTCGGGCGGAAGGTCTGCTTTACAGTGTTCCGGCGCAGGGAACGTTTGTCTCTGATCCTACCGCCATTCCACCTCGTCGGGTAAAATCGCAACTCCTCAGCGTGGGACTGCTTGGGCACGTCTTGATGAAGACCGGTTTTGGTCCTTACCATTTGGAGATTATTTCGGGTATTCAGGCGGAGTTGAGCCGAAATAGCGCCTCCTTGGTGATCCTGCCTGCAGGCGATATTTATCAGCAGGGGGAGTACCTAGCTCTTGTTCGGCAGGCTCATTTGGATGCGGTGATCTATCTTGGGCAAATTCCTCACCAGATTTTGGGTCACTTGATTCGGCAGGGTCCTCCCGCAGTGATTGCGGATATGCCCTCACAGCTGATCAATGCGGACACAGTCTACTTTGATAATCGGGCAGGGGCGGAAGCGGCCGCGACCCATTTGGCTGAGCTGGGGCATCGGCATATTGCTATTTTGACAGGTCCGGCCGACCAGGTGGTCAGTGTCGAGCGGGAAGAGGGTGCCTTAGCGGTTTGGGCAGCCCGAGGAATCCCTCCCACCGCGATACGAAAGTTACACGGAGATTTTACCCGGGATTCGGGACGGAAAGCGGGCGAGCAGTTATTGAAAGCGGGGTCTATGCCCTCCGCCATCTTTGCCCTGAACGACGAGATGGCCATCGGGCTGATGGAGGCATTCCGGGCCGATGGCAGATACCGTGTGCCCCAAGATATTTCCATCCTCGGCTTCGACGACATTTTTTGGGCGAATAGCTGTGTGCCCGCATTAACCTCTGTGCGATTGGACAAAGGGCTTTTGGGTAGGATGACCGTTCAAAGGATTTTAGATCGCATCCAGGAGCCCTCCTTGGCTTCGAGTTCAACTAAAGTTGAACCCCAGCTCGTTTTGAGGAACTCGACCGCACAAGGTCCGGCGGGCGCAGCAGGGCCTGATGTCATCACCTCGTAGTTAGGGCTTGAACTGCTTTTCTGGCGGAGCCGAGAAGGCAGAGTGATTCTATGAATAGCTTTCCAAAAGACTTTTTGTGGGGCACAGCGACCTCGGCTTATCAGATCGAGGGCGCGTATAAGAAAGACGGCCGTGGGGCTTCCGTATGGGATCGTTTCTGTGAAACGAAGGGGAAAGTCTGGGAAGGACATACTGGGAAGGTGGCCTGCGACCATTATCACCGATTTCGCGAGGATATCGGCATCATGCGAGATCTGGGCCTTCAGGCGTACCGCTTTTCCATCTCCTGGACACGGATTCTTCCTAGTGGCCGTGGGAAAGTGAATGCCAAAGGATTGGAGTTTTACGATCGGCTGACCAACGAGCTTCTGCAGGCCGGAATCCGACCCTTCTGCACCTTGTTCCACTGGGATTATCCAACCAAGCTGTACGACAAAGGGGGGTGGCTGAATGAGGAAAGCCCGAAATGGTTTTCCGATTTCACGCTGAAAGTGGCGGAACGGTTGGGTGATCGGATCGTCGACTGGATGACGCTGAACGAGCCTCAGGTGTTTGTTGGGCTGGGACACGGAACCGGTGAACATGCCCCCGGGGATAAGCTTCCCATCGCCAAGCAACTCAAGATAGTCCGGAACGTTCAGTTGGCGCACGGACTGGGAGTACAGGCCCTACGGGCTGGGTGCGCCAAGAGGGGCAGAATTGGATGGGCTCCGGTGGGAGTGGTGTTTTATCCGGCGACGGATTCTCCAGGAGATATCGAAGCGGCCAGAAAATGGACTTATGGGTGTGGCAACAATCATATGTTCAGTAACACCCTTTGGAGTGATCCTGTGGTGCTAGGTCGGGTAGCTCCGGAGGCCGAGAAGGCATTTGGTAAGGCTTTGCCGAAATATTCCGATGCGGATCTGCACACTATGGCCCAGCGAATGGATTTTTATGGGGTGAACATTTATCAGGGCACCCCTGTAACAGAGGGCCCGAAGGGGAAGGGGAAAGTTATTCGTTTCCCGGATGGGAATCCGCGAACTGCTTTTGTTTGGAATGTGACGCCGGAAAGCCTCTACTGGGGGCCGAAGTTTCTGCATGAGCGGTATAAACTGCCCCTTTACATCACCGAGAACGGTCTGAGCAATATCGATTGGGTTTCGACTGATGGGAAGGTGCACGACCCTCAAAGGATCGACTTTTTGGGGAGATATTTGGGCGAATTGAAGCGGGTGGTAAACGATGGGGTGCCCGTGAAGGGCTATTTCCAGTGGTCGCTATTGGATAATTTCGAGTGGGCCGAGGGGTACAAGCAGAGATTTGGTCTGGTTCACGTGGATTACGGGACACAGAAGCGGACGCTGAAGGACTCGTGCGACTGGTACAGGAACGTTATTCGAACCCAAGGGGACATGATTTAGGTAGGTAGGGACGATTGTCTCAATCGTCCGTGATTGATCTTGGACGGGTAAGGGGACCCGTCCGTACCAAATAATTGAGACAAAAAAAGACCCGAGGGGGATTGCCCCTCGGGTCTAAAAACAAACCGACGATTCGCTAAAGATTCTTAGCTACGGCGGCGAAGACGTGAAGCAAGCAGGCCAGCCAATCCTAGCCCTAGGAGTGAGGCTGAGGTCGGCTCTGGGACATTGCTGACGGTAACGTTGTCAATCAGAACACCCGCACCGCCGCCATAATCCACATCACTCACTACAATGCCCCACTGGAGATTTGCACCGACTGCCCCTAAATCAGCAAAGGTCATTTTAGCAGAACCGTGCAACCAATCGCCACTAGCGGCCAAATTAAAAACGTTAGTAGCCCAAGTTTCCCAGGTTGGACTTAGGAGCTTCACGAACCCATAAGCTTGTGCATTTGATCCAACAGGATTATCGCGAAGATAATCGAAGTCGAATTGAATAACTCCTGGTGAAATATCTTGAGCCGTTAATCCTACTTTGGTGACGAGAAGACTAACTGCTACTTGGTTGCCAGGTTGCCAATCTGGTGCATAGCCATAGTCGGGATATACTTTTCCGCTAAACGCACTACCTCCAGCTCCACCTTCCACGATGGCATTAGGCCCGAAGGTGGTACCAGGATAGTAGCCATTAATGTATGTACCAGATGAGGTGAACACCTCTTTGTTCATTTCCCAAGGCGAGCTAAGAGTTGTGGCACCTGAGGATCCGCGCGCTTCAAAGTTATCGGCAAAGAATGTTACCGAGTGGGACTGATTTGCGAGAAGCGCAATACCAGCAAGCATCAAACTTAATACTTTTTTCATTTTATGATTCCTTTCGTGGTTTGTTTTCTTTTTGGTGACTATCGCCACCTAGTACTATACTGATACAGTTTGCCTAAAAGTCAAATAAAATATTTGCTTGTGATGGGATAATACAATAGGATCAACCTATGTATAAAAATAACTCTAAATCAACCTTTTCAATCGCATTTACTCTTGTGGAACTCCTTGTTGTTATAAGCATTATAGGTCTTTTAGCTGGGTTGGCAGTGCCAGCGATCAATGGAGGCCTCAAATCGGCTAAGGCTGGGGCTTGTCTGTCGAATCTGCACCAAATCGGTGTAGCCACTATGGCCTATGCGGCAGATAACTCGTTTAAACTACCGGATGCGGATGGGGAGGGGGGAACATGGCCGGTGAAGTTAGCCACCTTTATTTCAACGGGTACCCAGAGTAAAAAAAGTATCTTTGTTTGCCCGGGATGTACAAAACCGGTGCAAGAGGGGTCCGCTACTACGGTAGCCGTCACCTACGGGGTCCATAATGGTTTGATGCCCAAAGGAGGAACGGCCAGTAATATTTCCTCGGTGGCTCGTCCCGAGGAGGTAATTCTGGCGGGGGATGTGTGCCAAGACCCCGGGAACAAAGGATGGTCCCCATACTGCATTGAGCAACCCGCTGTGTTTACCTCCCAGTCAGGAGGAAGAGGGGGTGCGGCTGCGATGGAGACATCCATCAGTGCGGCAACCGATGCGGATACAGGAAACAACCAGTGGTTAAGATATCGCCACAGCGGAAAGGTCAACGTGGTCATGGTAGACGGTCACGCGGAGGCGATTGCGAAAGGGTCCGTTAAAAATAAGCACGTGATTTTTGGGCAGTAGGGGGGGGGTGGGGAGGCTAGGGATTCAGGGATAAAGGAGCTAAGGGATTAAGGAGTTAAGGGGGTTCGAAAGTGCGAAGGTGCGAAGGTGTGAAGGTGTGAAGGTGTGAAGGTAGTATTGAAACCCTCGTGCGAGCCTTAGCAGATCCCGCAGTTGCGGGATGAGGGGATTTATCACGCCACGGTCGCCAAGGATGTGAAGGTTAATAAAAAATGCGTGGCGGCCTTAGCGGATCCCGCATTTGCGGGATGAGGTGATTAATTCCCGGTGACTTGGAGTCGGATGAACGCTTTTGGTTCAGTTGTGGTGATGGTGACGATCTTGCGGGTGTAACCAGATGCCGCACCCGTTGTAGTTGTGATGACGGAGCCAGCTTGGGGAGTCCAGCTGGTGAGATTCGTGGACAGTTCAGTCACGATACTGATGGTGGCATCGTCTCGGATATCGAAGGTGTAGGTGAGGGTACTCCCTGACCGCGTGATCGTGGCAGGACTTGTGCCGAGGCGAGGGAGGGCACCGTTGAAGGCGTACTGGATCCCTTCTTTTATTCCGTCACCGTTGGCGTCGGCGTTAAATGCGGTAGAGGTGGAGTAACCCAGTCCAGAGAGGTACTGCTGATAGGAGGTGAGGGTGGCTTGGGTGCCGTTGGCAGAAGAGGCGCTGGTGCCGCCTGAATTTACCGCACGGACGCGGGCATAGTAGGTGGTTCCAGGGGAGAGGCCGGTAACCGCTTGGGAAGTACCGCTGATCGTTTGGTCTTGGGTCACGTAACTAGCAAAAGAGGAGGAAGCTGAAACATCAAGCTTGTAGCTGGTGGCTCCGCTGACAGCGCCCCAGTTCACCGTGAAACCGGTGGAGGTCACAGAGGCGAAGGCGGGTGCAGCGGGTGTGGCGGGTGCAGTAACGGTTGCCGAGGCGGCCTGGTAGACGCGAACGTAGTCAACCTCATAAGTCGCCGAATTAAGAGCGGAGTCGATACTGCCACCAACGTAAGCGCCGCCCATGGCTAGATTGAGGATGAGGAAAAACTCTTTTTGGAAGGCGGCGGCATCCGCGGTTGGCGGAGTCAGAGTTGCTTTATCCACCCCATCCACGCTGAAAACCAGGTTGTTGGCGGTCCAGACAACTGCGTAGGTGTGGAAAGCGCTGGAGGGATTGACGACGGCAGAGCGGGGAGCCTCAACTGGATTGCCGCCATGGCGGGTGGCCGAGTGTATGGCGTGACCGATGGTGTTGGCGTCGCTGGTTGCCACCCCATTGAAACCACCCCGCCACTCCATCACGTCGATTTCCCCACAAGCCGGCCAACCTGCAGACGAAATATTGTTGCCCAAAAGCCAGGCGGCAGGCCACGGACCCACTCCTGTGGGAAGTTTGGCACGAAACTCGATCTTGCCGTACTGGAATGAGCGCAATCCTTGGGATTTGATTCGAGCCGATGTCCAGCTTGGTCCCGATTTTACGGCCTGAATGATAAGGTTGCCGCTATCGACCCGAAGATTTGCACTATCTGAGGTGTAAGTTTGCTGTTCATTGTTGCCCCAACCATCGTTATTTGGACCGCGACCCGTCTCTGCCACCCAGTTACCAGAATTCAGGGTTGTCCCGTCAAACTCGTCCGACCAGACCAGATTGTAGGTGTTGCTTCCGACCGTTGCGGTGGGGCTGATAGTTCCAAAACCGATGGAAAGATCATCCAGATAAACTGCACCATTGCCTGAGGAAGAGGTTTGCACGAATTCGCTGACAAGCTGAACTTTAGCTGTTCCTACGGGGACGGTTCCATTCACGGTTAGAGGAACCCAATTATTGGCGCTAAAGTTAGCCGAGGTTAAGGTGGTGACTGACCGCCCGATTTCGATATTTCCCTGATCCATATACTTAAAGCCATAATTGAATGTGCTTCCGGAGGTGAGCGGATCGATGGAGAAAACTTTGGCCATTCCTCGGGCATGAATTGTGGCGCCCACGGTAAGAGAGGGGGTCGTGTTTACAGAAAACTCTTGGTAAACAGCGCCTGTTTGACTTGTGCCCTGCCAAACATCACCAATGTAGTAATTCTGACCGTAAACTTTCATCACCTTCGTTCCGGCAAATGCCGAACTGACAGCCGTAACATCTTCTTCCTTGGTTGATTGATTGTAGATCTTTGTCCCATTCGAAATGATATTCTTACTCACTCCCTCTGCTGGAACCTGAATCCATGAAGTAGGTGCAGAGCCTGGGCCAACGTCAGTGGAGTCCGACTCAAAACTTCCGTTCGTCAGGGAGAAGGGAGTAGCCCCGAACGATAAGTTGATCGAGTCGATTTGAATTACATTACTGTTATCTAGGTCAAATTCAAAATCGGTCGCTTGAATGACTAATCGGTAGTAGGGGGCTGATGTGTCAAAGTTGGAGCTTCTCACTCCCGTGGAGCCAAGAGTTCCTCCGGCTTGCGTGAAAGAAGAGCCTCCCTCTGGGACAAGAATCACAACTCGATCATTAATGCCGTCCGGTTTGAAGTAATCCTCAATTCCGCCAGTTGTGCCGGCTGTCGTTTCGTCCGTCCAATTTCCTAGCTGGATGCCTCCAGTTACGGATAGGGCGTTGTTAAGCGACTCCAGCCGAACTTGAACCTTGTTTTGGGTCAAGCCACCAAAGACGCCCGAAGCCTTGAGACCTACCAAAAGAGTGCTGGTGCCCAGATTCAGAGTTCCCGGGGAGGCAAAAGTTTTCGATAGGGAATAAGACCATGGATAAGTGTCTCCAGAGGAATCTATATTGACCTGCAGGGCACCAGCCGAAACGCTTGAGGTGCTTGAGCCCAGCAAACCCGCTGTTGATGCATCGGGAACCCATCCGAGTTGGCTTACTGTTTCCGAGCCATTGAAGGAATCAGATAGGTTTACGGGGGTGGTGGTAAGATTTACAACGAAGGATTGATCGGAGTTTTCTTTGTCATTGTTGCTGATGGTGAGTGTTCCAGAGAGATCGGTGAGGGAGGACGGGGAAGTTGTGATGGAGAAACTGGCACTGGCTCCAGGTGCAATGGTCAAAGGTGTGGTGACGCCAGCTAGAGCAAAGGACGAGCCTGACATAGTCACGGAACTGATCGTGAGGTCCTGACCGCCGTTATTTTCGACCTTCAGTTGGTAAACGTTAGGCTGACCCACGATGGGAGAAATTAGGGTTTTGGAGGCATTATTGCTCGGTTGGAGAATTTCGTTTATTTTGACCGCGATTTGGGGTCCGATGTCCGCCGAATTGGTTTGCGTCAAGGAAACCTGATCGACGAAAACACTTCCGAAGTTGGCCTGATAGGCCCGAAAAAGGGGTTGGAACTTGAGGGTGAGGCGTCCGGCACTAAGAATGGCGGGAGTGGCCTTGAAGGTGGCTTGGTAAGCTTTCCAAGTTCCGAGTTCCCCAGAGGTTTTTTGGTTGGTCGCGACCTCCCAGGTGATGTCCTTGGTGGCAATTTCAGCGCCGCTGCCATCCATAAATGCGATATTGATGGGGGAGGCGGAGAAGTTGCTTTCAAACCTAGCTTGGAAAGTGGCGGTGAAGAAATCGCCGTTGGCCGCATTGAAAGGGATATTTTCCTGCATAAAGCCGGCAAAAGGCGTGCCCTCCCAGCCGGGGAAAAACATGTAAGGGGTATTGGCCTGAGTACCGGGTATGTTGTTCCAGATGGTTGTCGCGTCGGGGGCAACGTTGCTGGTGGTGATGATCCGGGCTCCCTCAAAGTAGGTCCAAAATTCTTGTCCCTGGCTGGCGTCGAAATTCGGATCCGCCAGCAGGTTGGCGGGTGTGGTAACAAAGAAATTGTAAGCACTGCTCGCCGTCGCATTCGATCCCACCACAGTGATCTTGCCGGTGGTGGCGCCGGCTGGCACCACGGCCGTGATACTGGTGCCGCCGCCGTTGACGCTCACCGAGGTTGCTGGGGTTCCGTTGAAGCTAACGCTGGGGGAGGATCCAAAAGCAACCCCGGTGATTGTGACTGAGGAGCCCGTCACTCCTGATTTGGGTGAAACTGTGCCAATAGCGGTTGTTTGCGCCGCTGGATTCGAGACCGTAAGCAGAATATCGTCAAACTCCACTCGGATACCTGCATTGGGGGCAAAACCAGGATTTTTCCGGCCAAAGTTGGAGGGGCCTGTCGGGCTGTTGTAAGCAACATAAGCTGGAGCCGTGCTTTGGTTGTTGCCGCTAATTTCGACCGTGATTTCGTAACTTGTGGCTGAGCTGCTGAAATTGTAGCGCGACCCCTTGGCGGCTTGTAAGCTGGTGTCATCTAAGGTCCCGCCGATAGTCACCCAATCGCTGTCGTTTTGAAGAATCGGTTCGAAGGTGATTCGTTTATAGTCAGTAAATGATCCAGGAACGTCGCCACTCGCCATGATCCGGAGGATTGCGACTGCGCCGTTTGTGGGAAGCCCCTTGGCCCTAACTTTTGCGGTAAATGAAATTTTGCTTAAGTCTGTTTGGCCTAGTCCGTTGGGTGTCGTGATGTTGGTGAGGACCTGAGCCACATACCATCCGGCATTGGTGGCTTTACTGGAAGAGTTTGCAGTCAAAGCCAGGTAACCACTGGTAGGGAGTGTCGGAAAGCCATTATTATTGGAAAGACTTGTGACGATTGTTGAGCCGAAAGCTCCAGCCCCAAGATCCGAACCAAACCACCCAAGAGCCTTGCTGGTGTTAAAATTTTCGGAGTACAGAACAGTCGATTGGGCAAAGGTTTTGGTATGGCTAAATAACGAGAGCAAAAGAAGCAAAACTGTTTTTTGAAATACTTGAAGCGAGGCAAGGCTGGGAAAGCTTCTTAACACAGTACTATCCTATACTACAACAAGACGAATTTGTCAATGTGGCGCCTTACATTAAAAATAATTAGCTTACAAATATTTACATCGAATTGAGACCTTAGTGATTCCAAGGGGCAATAGATGGGTGCCAAGGGGGTGATGAAGTGGCATCAGAGCACCAAAACGAGTCGGTCGAAAATTAAATCAGTTAAATTTGTGGATGTAGAAGCCTGACCGCAATTTTGGCTCAAACCAGGTGCTTTTTGGGGGCATGATCTGATCGGCATCGGCCACAGCCAGGATTTGGGATAAAGAAACAGCGGGAAGACTGAAAGCGGCGGCGGCTTGGCCCGAATTGACCTTCTTCTCTAACCCTTTTGTGCCATGAATTCCGCCGACGAAATCGAGACGGGCATCTGTTCTTGGATCCTTCACCTGCAAGATTGGACCGAGCAGGCGATCCTGAAGCGCAGAGGCGTCCAACTTGGCAACTGGGTCCGAATTGGCGTCGGCCTTCCACGCGAGCTGATGCCATTTTCCTTCTAAAAAGAGTCCGATCTTTCCTGTTTCGTCTGGGGGAGCAGAGGGAGAAGGGGTTACTTGGAAAACTTTTTTCGCCTCTTCGAGGAATGTGGCGGTAGTGAAAGGATCCAGCTTCAGAACCAGTCGGTGGTAGGGAAGAACCCGAAGCTCAGAAGCAGGGAAATAGACGGTTAGGATGCCGAGCGGGCCTGGTTTCTCCTTCGCCAAACGAGCTGCCGCCGCCGCCCGATGATGTCCATCGGCGATATAGGAGCGGGAGACTTGGGTGAAGAGGCGGACGATTTCGGCAGCATCCGGGCAGCGCCAGACGGTGTGTTTGACCCCCCGTTCATCCGTTACCTCCGCTAGGGGTTTTACGGTCAGTTCAATTTCGTCCATCTGTGCGGTCAGTTCAGGTAGGTCGGGATAAGCGGCGAGTACGGGCCCGGTGAGTGCCCCTAGATGGCGGATCAGAGTGACGCGGTCATCCTCCTTGTCAGGTCGGGTGAACTCATGTTTCCGCAATTGGCCGGAGGCGTAGTCGCCGAAATCGGCCAGAGCGGCAAAGCCACGTTGACGGTGTTTTCCCTCGATCATTCGCACAAGATAGATCGAAGGCTCTGTTTCCTTGAGCAAGGATCCGGTCTCGATCAGACGGGAAAAGTTCTGCGCTGCCTTTTGATAAACCTCAGGCGCGTTAAATTTCACGCTATCGGGAAACTCAAGGTCAGCCCGATCGACGCGCAGGAGGGTGTCGAGATGATTTTGGGCAAGGGCACGGGATTCGTCCCGTGAGACGATGTCGTAGGGAACGCAGGTGATCTCGGCCGCCCGAGATGGGTTTACGGTCAAGGCAGGGATGGGATGAATCTTTACCATGGAGTGTTACGAAGGTAGCGGGGGGTCAGCTTCTTTGTCTAATTCGATCCGAGCACCGTGGGGATTGTAATGGTTCGGCGAGAGTGGTTAATTCATTGTGTATGGTTTCCTTTGCTTTGCATCAACTTGGCAAATTCTTCGCGATCCTGACCCTTGTCTCCTTTTTCCTGCCTTGGATGAGAATCCACCCATCCGCTCTTCGGAAGAATACGATGGAGATCGTTCGGGATGCCAAGTCGGGCGAGTCGGGTTTTTTCAACTCGCTGGTTGGGATGCGTAAGGGAGAGTGGTCGGAAATGTGGGCGGATCCGGCGGATGGATTCTCTGGATTCCAGTTGGCCTTTGGCGCGGCCCCGAGAACGCAGCGGGCCAAGGTGCAAAGCGAGTTGGCCTCAGTCGCGCTCGAAAAAAGGGAGAACCGGCCCCTTTTGGGATGGCTTCTCTTGATTCCTCTTTTGACGGGGTTGGGGTGGGTGGCGTTGAGTCTGCCCAGCGCGCCCGCGATCATCATGGCGCTGACATCGGCTGGCCTACTGGGGCTGTACGGGATTTTGCGCTGGAAAATGGCGGAGGCTTATTCGGACCGATTGATCGCTCAACTCCAACTCGGGGTCGGTTGGTGGGGTACGCTTTATGGGATGTTGGGGTTGGCGCTGGTGGGCCTGATCTTTTTGGCCAAAGTCAGGGGGGGCTGGAGAGATTCGCAGGTTACGATGTTTTCGTAGAGTCTTTGGCGGACGAATCTTTTTTATCGCCGTCCTGCACGGCATTTTTTACCTCTTTTTCGAAATCATCTTTCGCTCGAGAAAACTCGCCCAGACTACGGCCAATGGAGCGAGCCAGTTCGGGAAGTTTTTTTGCTCCAAACAGGAGAATGATGACCAGAACGATCCAGAACCATTCGGAGCCTTGGGGTAGACCGAGAGCTAATGGGATGGGGATGAACATGTGGTTATTGTAAGACGAAGAGGACGGGTGGCAAGGAAGGGGTTGAGGTGAGTAGGGATTAAGGATTGAAGGGGTTCAGGTGTTTTAAGGATTAGAGGCCTAAGGCTTTGCGGGCGGCGTCCAAGGTAGGGGCAATGGGCGAGGGGGCATTGGGGAAGAGAGAGAGAACGGTATCGGGATCTTTCAAGCCGTGACCCGTCAGCGTCATGCTGACCAGACTTCCTTTCGGAATCCAACCCGCGGCGATGGCCTTACGCAGGCCCGCCACTGGAGCGGCGCAGGCCGGTTCGACAAAAATTCCCTCCGTCTGAGCCAGAAGCTGGTAGGCACTCAAAATTTCCTGGTCGGTGACCTTATCGATCCGGCCGTTTGAATCTTTGGCGGCGGTGAGCGCGCCCGAGCCGCTGGCGGGGTTACCGATGCGAATGGCGGTGGCGATCGTTTGCGGATCTTTCACCGGGTGACCGTCCACCAGGGGGGCCGCCCCAGCGGCTTGCCAACCAAACATCCGTGGGCGTCGCCCTTGGGGGATCGCCTCACAGAATCCCTTCCAGTAAGCGGTGATGTTGCCGGCATTTCCGACGGGTAAAAAATGGAAGTCGGGGGTCTGGCCCAACGTTTCCAGAATCTCAAAGGAAGCGGTCTTTTGTCCCTCGATTCTAACCGGGTTGATGGAGTTGACCACCTCGACCTCTTTCAGGTTCGACATTTGGCGGATCAGGTTGAGCGCATCGTCAAAATTACCGGATATCGGAAGAAGTTTGGCTCCATGAATCAGAGCTTGGGTTAATTTACCTAACGCAATTTTTCCGGCGGGAATAATGACGGCGGAGGATATTCCTGCCCGGGCGGCGTAGGCGGAGGCGGAGGTGTTACCCGTGCTGGCGCAGATGACCAGCTTGGCGCCTTTGGCCACCGCGTGGGTGACCGCCATGGTCATTCCCCGATCCTTGAAGGAAGCGGTGGGATTCAAGCCCTCATACTTCAGACGCAAATCGAAGTCTCCCCCCATGGCTGCGACCAAACGTGGGGCGGGCAGAAGTGGGGTATTGCCCTCGCAAAGTGTGATTACCTTGGCGTTCGCCGGAAGGGGAAGGCGATCGCGAAAGGCGTGAATGATGCCACCCCAACTCATGTTAGATCCTCCACCCGAAGAATCGTGGCGGGTGCGCGGGTGTTGGGCAGTATGGAGATATGCTCCACCGCGCGGCGAAGGGAGGCGACCGAGGCGGGCTCGAGCAAAAAGACGAGAGGAACCGAACCTGCCCCGTGGCCTTCGGGTTGGAGGACGGAAGATATGCCGATCTTTTCCGTGCCGAAGATTCCTGCCACTTGGGCCAAAACTCCAGGACGATCCTCCACCTCGATTCGAACATAGAACCTCCCGACGGATGCGTTCCGATCGATCAGCTTCATCTTGATGCTGGGTTTGGGAAGAGCGGGTCCAGGGGATTGGTCGCGCAGATTCTTGGCTGCTTCGGCCAAATCGGCCAGAAGGGCGCTGGAGGTGGCGTCGGGGCCAGCCCCACGGCCGGTGAATTGCACCGGACCAGACAGGTTACCGATCAATCCGACGGCGTTGAACGCGCCATGCACCGACGCCATGGGGTGACGCGAGGGAAGAAGAGTTGGGGCGACGCGAACCTCGATCTGGTCGGTTCCGACGGGGCGAATCATAGCGAGAAGTTTGATGGCATAGCCGAGCTGATGCGCAAAGGAGACATCTTGGGATGAGATTTGGCGGATTCCCTCGATCGGGATCTCGGAAAACTTGGGCAAGAAACCATAGGCAAGGAAGCAGAGGATGGCGGCCTTGTGGGCGGCATCGATCCCATCCACATCGAGGCGATCGTCGGCTTCGGCATATCCTAAATCCTTAGCCTGTTGGAGAGCGGTCGCAAAATCGGAACCTGCCTCGGCCATTCGGCTTAAAATGTAGTTGGATGTTCCATTGATGATCCCGTGCAGGCCGAGTAGCTGGTTAGCGACGAGACCTTCCCGCAAGGCTTTTAAAACGGGAATCCCCCCCGCCACGCTGGCTTCAAAGTAGATGGGAGCGCCCGATTTTTGGGCTAAGGGAATCAGCTCTTGGCCCCGTTCGGCCAGCAGGGCTTTGTTGGCGGTGACGAGAGGTTTTTTGGCATGGAGAGTTGCTTGGGCGATCTGAAAGGCCTCGTCGAGGCCACCGACGAGCTCGACGACGATCTGAACGGCGGGATCGGCGATGAGCTTTTTCCAATCCTGAATCGGTTTCGTGGGTAAAGGGTCGCGGGATTTGGCCGGATTGCGGACGGCGATGCTTTTAATCTCAAGTTGAACGCCCAGGCGCTCGCCGATCAGGGCATCGGCTTTGGGGAGGTTGCGGATCAGTCCCGACCCGACTGTTCCACAACCGATTAGGCCAATACCGATCTTCTTCATTTACTGATTTGAGCCTGTTTAGGGGGGGGATCGCAAGACCAACCCCACGATTGGGTGGAGGAAAAATGCTTTGGCGAAAGGGGCGAGGCCAAGATTGAGGGGGAGGGGGATGTGTGGGTAGAGTGCGCGATGGTACGAGCTGGCATCGTGGGTCTTCCAAATGTGGGCAAGAGCACACTTTTCAATGCGGTCACTCGCACGAGGAAAGCGCAGGCGGCGAACTATCCGTTTTGTACGATCGAGCCGAATGTGGGCATGGTGACGGTCCCCGATGCGCGTCTGGATTGGTTGGCCAAGATGTCTGGAAGCGAGAAAATCCTGCCCGCTTCGATCGAGTTAGTGGACATTGCCGGGCTGGTGAAGGGGGCGAGTCAGGGAGAGGGCTTAGGAAATCAGTTTTTGACCCACATTCGGGAGGTGGATGCGATCATTCAGGTGGTGCGATGCTTTGAGGACGCTGATATTCACCACGTCGCCGGGACGGTGGACCCTTTGCGGGACATTGAGACGATCATCACCGAACTAGTCTTGGCGGATCTAGCCACCGTGACGAAGCGTCTGGATAAACCTGGGAAAGCGGCTAAGCAGGGGGATGCGCATGCGAAGGCGGAGTTGGCCCTTTTGACCAAGCTGAAGCCACACTTGGACGCGGGAAAGCCCGCACTGACGATGGAGATGACGGATGATGAGAAAAAGTTGATGCGTGGATTTTTTCTACTGACGTCCAAGCCCACCCTTTTTGCCTGCAATGTGAAGGAGGAGGAGTTGGGTGCGCTGTCGCAAGGGGGTCGGGAGGGAAAAACAGGCGGGCAGGTTAAGCTGGTGGAGGATTACTGTCGGACCCATCTTTCGAGCAAAGCGGTCATCGTGAGTGCTCAGATTGAGTCGGAGCTGGTGGACTTGCCGGAGGCGGAGGGTAAGGAGTATTTAGTGGGGTTGGGGGTGAAGGAGTCGGGTGTGGGGGGATTAATTCGGGCGGCCTACGATTTGTTGGGCTTGCGGACTTACCTCACGACGGGACCGAAGGAGACGCGGGCGTGGACGATCCATGCAGGGGACAGAGCGCCGCAGGCTGCGGGGGTGATTCACACCGACTTTGAGAGAGGGTTTATCGCGGCAGAGACCGTGGCCTATGCGGATTTGCAGGGTGCGGGGACGATGGCGAAAGTGAAGGAGGCGGGAAAACTGCGGGTGGAGGGGAAAGAGTATGTGGTGCAAGATGGGGACGTGATGGATTTTCGATTTAATGTGTAGGGTCCTGCCCCTTTTGAAGAAAAACTTTCATCTCGTTCGTCACCCGCTGGTGCAGCACAAACTGACTTTGCTGCGAAAAAAGACGACCAGTGTGACCGAGTTTCGGGCGTTGGTCAGTGAGGTCGCAATGTTAATGGGGTACGAAGTTACCCGAGACTTGCCGATGACTACGGAAATGATTGTCACCCCGATGGAGCGGATGCGGGCTCCCGTCCTGAAAGGGGGAAAGATGGTCCTGGTTCCGATTTTGCGGGCGGGTATGGGTTTGCTGGATGGGATGCTACAAATCTTTCCTTCCGCCCGGGTGGCGCATATCGGTATTTACCGGGATCATAAGACGCTCGAACCGGTGGAGTACTACTTTAAAGCCTCCAAGACATTACGGGGGCGGGATTTGATTTTATTGGATCCAATGCTGGCGACGGGGAATTCCGCCATTGCGGCCACGGATCGTTTGAAGGGGGCTCATCCCCGCTCGATTCGTTTTATGTGTCTCGTTTCAGCGCCCGAGGGGGTTCGCGCATTTCAGAAAGCACACCCCGATGTTCCGATTTACAGTGCGGCGGTTGACCGAAAATTGAATGATCATGGCTATATTCTTCCGGGATTAGGGGATGCCGGGGACAGGATTTTTGGAACGCTTTAGTTAGGGAACCGGTTCTTTCTAACTTCATCTGGTAAAGGTTTCAGACAAAAGTAAAGCGATTTGACATCGATGTGGATCTGCTTACGTTGATGACATGACCACGGTGACAGTTTCCTCCAAATATCAGATCGTCATCCCGAAGGATGCTCGAAAAAAATTGGGGATTGTTTCAGGCACGAGATTGCAGGCCGTTCCGGACGGAGCGGGATTGCGTCTGATGAAAGAGCCTACGCTCGGCGAAATCCCTGGACTGCTGAAGGGAATGGCGGTTGACGATGACGCGATTCGAGCTGAGAGGGATCGCCCAGTGCCGTGATCGTTGTCCTGGATAGTTCGGGGTGGATCGAACTGTTGAGCGGTTCAGCGAGAGCAAAGCTTTACCAACCCGCGCTTCGAGCGCAGAGGTTGGTGGTGCCAGCCATCGTCAGATATGAGGTCGGTCGATATACGCTAGCTCACGGTGGGGAGGATGCCCGCGGCCTTGCCTTGCGAGCCCTTTCCCGGTTTGAGGGTTGTCCGATCGATGAGACCCTGGCTGACTCGGCCGCTCTTTTGGCGGATCGGCACAAACTTTCCATGGCGGATGCACTGGTTTTGAGTGCGGCCCTGTCCTGCCAAGCGGAATTATGGACGCAGGATCAACATTTCGAGGGAATGCCGAGTGTTCGATTTTTTCGAAAATAAATTTCCCGTGGTGGCTGGGGATGCGGCGGGATGATGGACCGCGTTCGCCTATCTGGTTTACTCGCTATCCAAGGGTGATAGGTTTTGAGGCTTATGGTTTCTCGATTCTTCCAAGTGGGGCTTCTCTTTTTGCTTCCGCTTCTGTCCGGTTGTGGGAGGGGAGATTGGCAGCTGTCCGCCGCCCGAAAAAACGTGGTCATGATCGAGGTTACCTCTCAAACATGGGATTATCGGCTGCCGTGGAATCCGGGGACCGTCAGCTCCGCCCGTGGAGCGGGCTTCGTCATTGATCGCAAGCGGATTGTGACGAATGCCCATGTGATCAGCGGAGCACGAAATCTCACGGTGCAGCGGGAGGCGGATCCCCGAAAATATCCGGCCAAGGTGATCTTTGTCGCCCACGATTGTGATCTGGCGATGATCGAGGTGGAGGATCCCGAATTTTACAAGGGGACGACTGATTTGCAGTTTGGCGAGATCCCAGATCTGGAATCGGTTGTCAGCGTGTACGGATTTCCCATCGGGGGAGATCGGTTGACCGTAACCCGGGGGGTGGTGAGCCGAATCGACTACAATTCCTATACGCACTCGGGCCGGGAGTCGCACTTAGCCATTCAAATCGATGCCCCAATCAACCCTGGAAATAGCGGGGGACCGGTGATGCAGGACAATCGGGTGGTGGGGGTGGCCTTTCAGGGCTTCCGAGGCGATGTGGCACAAAATGTGGGCTATATGATTCCGACTCCGGTGATTCGGCGATTTTTAAAAGATGTGGAGGATGGAAAGTATGATCACTATGTAGATATCGCGATCCGTTGGATGCCTCTCGAAAACCCAGCGATGCGAAACTACTACCAGCGTCCCAATGATGGCTTAGGGGTAGTGGTGACTGACGTTTATTCGGAAGGATCTTCGGACGGGGTGCTGGCAAAGGGAGATGTGCTCCTGGCCATCGATGGGCATCCGATTGAGAGCGATGGATCGGTGCGGTTGGACGGACAACCGGTTCAGTTGGAAGAGATCGTGGAGCGGAAGTTTGCCGGTGACACAGTCGGGCTGGAGGTATGGCGAAATCAGAAGATGGAAAAGAAAACCATCACCCTTCGACCGGCGGAAATGTTTTCGATGTATGAAAGTTTATACGAGGAGCCCCCGCGTTATGTTTTGTATGGCGGGCTGGTTTTTCAGCCTTTGACGGCAAACTTAATGGCCGTGCTGGTCTCGAATGCGGATTTGCGCCTGCGTCAGACGTACACACTGTTTGGGCAAGATCAGCTGTACCGAGAGACACCTGAGCCGGTGATCTTGTCGTCCGTTCTTCCCGATCGGTCGAATGTGTATTTGACCGGTTTGGCGGGTCAGGTGGTCCGGGAAATTAATGGGAAACGAATTCGCACGCTGGCGGATGTTCTGCCTGCGTTAGAGTCGGGCGGGGAGAGGACGGTGATCCGCTTTGAGGGGGATCAACGCCCGGCCGTCCTAAAGAAGAGCGAGGTGGATCAAGTGATGCCCAGGATCATGACGCAATATGGCATCTCTCAACCTCATCGCACGGAGTTGGGGGGACGTCGGTTAGCCAAGGGGTCGTGGAATCGTGACGGAGAGGCTAAGTGAAGCATTTTGGGATCATTTTTGTTTTTTGGGCGATGGCAGGGTTGCTTTGCGCGGAGGAGGATAGTTCGCGGGGCTCTCTCGTCCGGGTGAGGGCATCGATTCAGCCTTACGATCAGTTTCGGCCGTGGCAGAAGAAGTCCCCCTACGGATTGAATGGGACGGGGGTCGTTCTGCCTGGTGGGAAAGTCTTGGCCACGGCTGCTCTGGTTGCGAATCGCACGGAGGTGGGGTTAGAGAAGCCAGGCTCAGCCGAAAAATGTGCGGCGGAGGTAGAGGCAATCGATTACGAAGCGAATCTGGCGCTTTTGCAGCCGGTCGATCGAAACTTTCTCAAAGGTTTTTCAGGGCTGGCTCTGGGACCCGCGTTGCGGGCGGGGGATAAAGGGGAGGTTTGGCAGTTGGAAAGGAATGGGGAGATGTTGCGAAATCAGGCGGAAATTCTGTCGACGGGGGTGGGGCGATATCCGTCGGATGAGGCGGGTTTTCTGGTCTATGGGGTGCGTGTTTCTCTGCCGAAAAGAGATGACAGTTACACTTTGCCGGTGCTGAAGGATGGTCAGTTAGTCGGGATGATGATGGGCTATGATCGGGACTCGCAAGAGGGGAGTGCGATCCCTGTGCCGATGATTGAGCACTTTCTCAAGGACGCAGCGGATGGAAAGTATGAGGGGTTTCCCACTTTAGGGGTGAGTTGGAGTCCTTTGCGGGATCCGAATTTGCGGGAGGAAGTGAAGGCTCCGAAATCGGGCGGGCTTTTGTTGACGCGCGTTAACCCGAGGGGGACGGCGGGCAGGGCGGGGCTGCGCGAGGGGGATGTGTTGATCAGCGTGGATGGATTCAAGCTGGATGAGGACGGGAATTATCGAGACCCCCTGTACGGGCCCACGGCAGTGGGGAATTTAATTCGAACTCGTCCCACGGTGGGTTCCCCGGCGAAGTTTCGAATTTCTCGTGGGGGCAAGGAGATGGAGTTGGCGGGAACTTACGATCGGCGAGCGCGGGATGAGGTGGCCATCCCGACCCTGCAGTTCGATCAAGCGCCGAAGTATTTCGTGGTCGGCGGGCTGGTTTTTCAAGAGTTGACCGGAGCGTACCTCCAGGAGTGGGGGGACAAGTGGTCGGAGCGGGCGCCGCAACGGCTGGTAGAATATTTCACCTTTCAACAGGACAAAAGGCCTGACCCTGAGAAAAAGGTGATTTTTTTGAGTCAGGTTTTGCCTTCGCCGATCACGCTCGGGTATCAGCAGCTATCCGGTTTGGTTCTGGTGAAGCTGAATGGGAAAGAGATTCATGATTTGGCGGAGCTGGCCAAGTGCATCGATGAGACCAAGACGGGGAATTTAGTGTTTGAGTTTCGGGATGAGCCCGGGAAGTTGGTTCTCCGGGCGGAGGATTTGCCCGCCGTCTCGGAAAAGATCGGACAAGCGTACGGGTTGCCTGCCTTGCGGCGTCTGTAGGGCAGTTGGGGGCTCGGGGATGAAGCGGTTGAGTGGCTGGGCTGTCTTTGATTTGGATGGCACTTTGGTCGACACCTTGGACGCAATCACCGCAGCTCTGAATCGGGTTCTCATCCGGCACAGGAGAAAAGTGTTAGGTCGGGAAGAGGTGCGAGACCTAGTTGGCCACGGACCTAACACCTTATTGGAGAGAGCATGGAGTAGGACAGGATTAGCGGCCAAACGAGGGGAAGCGACCGAGTTGGCGGATGAGTACTCGAAGGAGTACGAGAGGAATCCGGCGGGGATGAGTCGTCCTTACCCTGGGGTTGGAGCCGGATTGCAGAGGCTGCAACAGTTGGGCTGGAAGATGGGGGTGTGCACCAATAAGCATGGGGAAGCGGCGCGGGCGCTCATACGCGAGTTAGGTTGGGACAGTTGGATTCGTGTGATCGTCAGCGGCGATGAGACCTTTCGTAAGCCAGACCCTCGACCTTTATGGATGGTCTTGCGGCGGCTTGGGGCAGTTCGGGGAAGGCATCTATTCATCGGGGATAGCGAGGTGGACCTCCTGACGGCACAGAGAGCAGGGGTGGAGTCGGTTTTTTTAGGGCACGGATATGGGCAAGTGGGAGGATTTCAAGTTCGGAGCTTTCTTGATCCAGTCGATTTGTTTCGTTGGATGGCACAATCAGGCCCCCGTGTTGTGGCACAGCGTGGATCAAAGCGGGCCTGAATTATTTTTTGCTTCGGAGAAGCGAATTTCCGGTCATGGCAATGGGCTTAGGCAGGCCAAGCATTTCCAGAAGTGTCGGGGCGACGTCGGCCAGAATTCCGTCGGCCAAACTGTATTGGTGAGAGTCGGGGGCCACGTAAAGGCAGTGGACTAAGTTGGTCGTGTGGGCGGTGTGGGGTGTCCCGCTTTTTTCAAGCATCTGTTCGCAATTTCCGTGGTCGGCGGTGACGAGGGCTTTGCCGCCGACTTTGGCCAGAGCGCGGAGGACATCACCGACACAGCGGTCGATCGTTTCGACGGCGCGGATTCCGGCAGTGAGTACGCCAGTGTGCCCGACCATATCGGGGTTGGCAAAGTTGAGGATAATCATATCGTCCAACCCTTTTTCAATTCGTTCCACCACTCGCTCGGCTAGGAGGGGTGCGCTCATTTCAGGTTGAAGATCGTAGGTAGCCACTTTGGGGGATGGAACCATGATACGCTCTTCGTGAGGGTTGGGTGTTTCCTGGCCGCCATTAAAGAAGTAGGTGACGTGGGGGTACTTTTCGGTTTCAGCGAGCCGACACTGGGTGCGATGGTGGGAAGAGACGACTTCGCCCAAGAGGTCGTTCATGGGGAGCGGGGTGAAGAGATGTTGAAAACCCATTTGGGTGAAATCGGCCTCGTAGGGAGTCATGGTGAATACCTGAACCTGGGGGCGATGGGGGGATGGGAAATCGGAAAAGTTAGGGTCGGCCAAAGCCCGAACGATCTGACGCATCCGATCTGCTCGGAAATTAAAGAAGAAGAGAGTGTCACCGTCGCGAATCAGCGGTGAGGTCGAGCCCAACAAAGAGAGCGGGGGGATAAATTCATCGGTCTTACCGGCGGCATATAATTCGGCGATGGCACTGGCAGCGGAGGTGATGTGGGTTCCCTTGCCATCGACAAAAAGGTCTCGGGCTAGCTGAACTCGGTCCCAGCGGCGGTCCCGATCCATGGCGTAGTAGCGTCCGATGATCGTGGCCAGGCGGGCGCCGGGACAGGTGGCGAACTGTGCTTCCAGTTTCTGGATGAAGGCGTGGCCTGAGGTTGGGGAGCAGTCCCGCCCGTCCGTCATGGCGTGGACCATGATATCACGGTGGCCTGATTGGGAGGCGAGTTGGAGGAGGGCGTTGAGATGTTCCACGTTGGAGTGGACGCCGCCATCGGAAACCAGACCAAGAAAGTGGAGGCGTTTACCTTGGGTGACTTGAAAGCATTTCCGCAGGACAGGATTCTTTTCGAGGGAACGATCGGCCACGGCCAGATTGATTCGGGTGAGCTCTTGGTAAACGATTCGACCTGCTCCCAGATTCAGGTGTCCGACCTCGGAGTTGCCCATTTGGCCTTCGGGTAGTCCGACTTGGAGTCCGCTGGCTTGCAGACGGGACATCGGGTAATCGCGGTAGAGTTGATCGTGGACAGGGGTGGAGGCCAGGAGGGTGGCGTCTCCCTGTTTTTCAGCGCCCGAGCGTCCGGCGGGGTTGATGCCCCAACCGTCTCGGATGAGCAGAAGGACTGGCTTTTTCATGATGAGGCAAGATACCTGAAGGTGATGAGGAATCGAGACGGGATGTTCTCGGGGGAAGGGAAAACTTTGGACGAATGCAGAAAATCGGGAGATACTGGATTCGTGATTGAGTCGTTCGTATTTAGTGAGGGTCGTCCGGTCAGCCATAATTTGGAGATGGAGGCACTGCGTCTGGCTCGGGCGGACAAGGGTCTGATTCTTTGGATTGATCTGACCCATCCGACACCGGAGGAAACGAAATCGGTTTTGGAGCTGCTCTTTGAATTTCACCCGCTGGCGATCGAGGACTGCGTGACCTTGAGTGAGCTACCGAAGATTGAGGATTATGAAGATTACCTTTTTATGATCATGCACAGTGTGGCGATCACCTCGGAAAAAACGTTAAAGATCTCGGAGTTGAATCTATTCCTCGGGAAGGAATTCCTGGTGACGTATCATCGGGAGCCGATTCCGGGGGTTACGACCCTGAAGGAGCGTCTGGTGAAGGGCACGGCCCAGCAAGCACGCGGGGCGGATCGGCTGGCGCATCAGATTTTAGATCAGGTGGCAGACTCCTATTTGCCGGTGGTTGAGGTTCTGACGGAGGACATGGAGGAGGTGGAAGAAAAAGCCCTCTCGGGGGTACGTCGAGAAGATCTTTCGAAACGGATCTTACGAGCGCGCAGGAGGCTTTCCAGTTTGCGACAAGCCTTGCGACCGCAGCGGGAGGTGATTTCCCGTTTGGCGCGGGGCGAGTCGAAACTGATCCGGGCGCTGATGTTGCCTTATTTTCGAGATGTGCAGGACGCATTGGCGCGCGTGGATGATCGGTTGCAAGGGTGCAATGATCGGATGATGGTGGCGTTTGATGTTTACACGAATCGCTCAGCCCATGAGGCGAATGAAGGGATCAAGGTTTTGACCGCACTGACGGCGGTGACGATTCCCCCCGTGGTGGTCGGCTCTTGGTACGGGATGAACTTTCGCCATATGCCGGAGTTGAGTCACCCCTCGGCCTATTATGGTTTGATGGGGCTGACGCTGGCCATGATGTTGGGGATGGGGCTTTGGTTGAAGTTTAAGCGTTGGTTCTGAGGATAGTGTGGCGGGCATGAAGTCCTCCTTTTTAGAGCGACTGCTGGAGCGAGCGGATCGGCTGGGATCGGGCGAGATTCAGTCCCAAATTTCACGCTTGGCGGAGGATAAGGGGTTTCTCGAAACTCTTTTTAATACCCTGCAAGAGGGGGTGGTGGTCGTGGACGAGGAGGGGAAAATCAAATATCGAAATCAAGCGGCGGCGCGGCTCCTCGGGCTGCCCGAATCGGAAGAGTTCGGAGGTTGGACCTTGTCGAGGAGTCTTCGTGGAGTGGATTGGCGTAAACTTTTGCGCGGTCAACGAGCGACTTCGGGAACACTGGAGGTCGCTTATCCGGAAAGTCGGATTTTAAATTACTACTTGGTGCCGCTGGAGAGTTCGGGGCGAACGGAGGGTTTGTATGTGGCCATTTTTCATGATGTCACCCAAGAGCGTAGAGAAGTGCAAAACGCAATGGAGGCGGGTCGGGTGGAGGCGTTGACCCTTTTAGCGGCGGGCGTTGCCCACGAGCTGGGCAATCCTCTGAACAGTCTGCATCTTCATCTGCAGATTATGGCGAAAGAGATTGCGGGTTTGTCGGGCGATTCGGCGGAGAGAGTGAGCGATTCAATTCGGGTCTGCCAACAAGAGGTTCGCCGCTTGGATGGGCTGATCACGCAGTTCCTGCGGGCGATTCGACCGCAACCTCTGAGCAAAACGTTGGAGGACTCGGCGGCGGTACTGGAGGAGGCTCTTTTGCCTTTAGAGGTCGAGCTCAAGGATCGAGGGATCCTGCTGGAGAAAAAAGTGAATCCAGTGGTTCGGCAAGTTCCGATGGATCGGGAGCAGATGAAACAGGCGATCTACAATGTGGTTCGCAACGCCATGCAGGCGGCGGGGGAGCACGGTCTGATCGGGATTCAGATTCAGCAAGAGGGAGACTTTTGGGTTTTCGAATGCCGCGACAACGGGCCGGGCATCTCTCCGGAAAATCTGCCGCACCTGGGGACCCCGTTCTTTACGACGCGGTCTGGGGGAACGGGATTAGGGCTGATGATTGTACAGCGAATTGCGCGGGAACACGGCGGTTCGGTGCAGATCACCAGTCGGGAGGGGAAAGGTGCCGTGGTGCGGCTCCAGATTCCGATGCATGAGAAGAGGGTCCATCTTCTTGCCCAAACAGCCGAGGCAGCCAGCCGGGATCGTGAAGAATGAAGCCGAAACTGCTGGTGGTGGATGATGAAAAAAATACGCGGGAGGCTTTGCGCCGGGCTTTGGAGGGCTCTTTTGAGGTTTTCTTGACCTATAACGTGGAAAGCACGAAGAATATTTTAAAAATCGATCCGGTCGATGTGGTTTTAACGGATCTGCGATTAGGGAATGAAAGCGGATTGGATGTGTTGAAGTTGGTGCAAAGCCAAGTGCCCCCGCCGCCTTGTGTGGTCATGACGGCGTATGGTTCGGTGGAAAGCGCGGTCGAGGCGATGCGGCGCGGGGCGTACGATTATGTGACCAAGCCTTTGGATCTCGATCGGGCCGAGATTCTCCTCAAGAGAGCGGTACGAACGTTACGGGTGGAGCAAGAGAACCAGAGTTTGCGAGCCCAGCTGGATCGATCGTTTGGATTGGAGCGGATTTTGGGTCACTCGGTGGCCATGGAGAAAGTATTGGATCGTGTCCGACAGGTGGCGGACTCCAAGGCGAGCGTACTGTTGGAGGGGGAAAGCGGGACGGGAAAGGAGTTGGTGGCGCGGGCGATTCATGGTCTGAGTTCGCGTCGCGGTGGCCCTTTTGTGGCGGTGCACTGTGCCGCCCTTTCCCCGCAACTGCTCGAAAGCGAATTATTTGGTCATGAGAAGGGGAGTTTTACTGGGGCGACGGAGCGGAGGGTGGGTCGATTTGAACAGGCGAACGGGGGGACGATCTTTTTGGATGAAATCGGGGAGATTGATCCCGCGACCCAGGTGAAGCTGTTGCGGGTGCTGGGGGAACGAAGTTTGGAGAGAGTGGGGGGAAATCAGTTAATTGAGGTGGATGTTCGCTTACTGGTGGCGACCCATCGGAGTTTGGAGAAAATGGTTCGCGAGGGGAAGTTTCGAGAGGATCTCTATTTTCGCATTCGGGTTGTTCAGATTGATCTGCCTCCGTTGCGGGATCGGCCGGAGGACATTCCCGTCTTGGCGGAGGCGTTTCGGCGAGAGTATGGCCAAGAGAACGGCAAGGCGGGGGTCGCTTTTAGTCCGGCCAGTATGGATTGCTTGAGGGGGTATCGTTGGCCCGGGAATGTGAGGGAGTTGAGGACGGCGGTCGAACATGGGGTGGTGCTAGCGAGAGGAGCGGTCATTGAGCCAGAGGATCTTCCCTCGGCCGTCCGGGGCGACGGCGTTGGGCGGGCGACCATGGGAGGGGGGAGTATTTCGAATCTGGAAAAAGTGGAGCACAGCGCGATTCAAGAGGCATACAAAAAGTCAGGAAAGAATGTATCGGCGGCGGCGAGGGAGTTGGGGATTAGCCGTCGAACCTTGCAACGGAAGCTGGCGGTGCTGGGGAAGAAAGGTAAAGTTCGACCATGATTTCCTTGCAGGAGCTGGTCTATAATGTGGAAGAAGGTTTCTTGCGAGGACTTCTCACGAAAGTAGCGCTCGGATTGCTAACGATTGGGCTAGTGGCCTGGATTGGAATTAGTGAATTTAATGGTCTGAAGACGCCGGAAGCGATGGATTTGGCTCAACAGGCGCGGCAAATTGCGACTGGCCAGGGTCTGACCACGCTTTTGATTCGTCCCTTGGCCTTGTGGCAGGTGCGAGCGCAGTTTGGCAATGACGCTCCAGAAGTGAGTCGTTTTCCAGAGACCTTGAGTCCTCCGTTGTATCCGCTGATCTTGGCGGGGGCTTTTCGGTTGGGGGAAGTTTCAGGGGTTGCGCGAATGTCGGTTTCGACGGATGCGATCAAAGGTATGCGGGTTTACCCACCAGATTATATTGTGTTGGGGTTGAATTTAATATGCGTGGTCTTGACGATCTTGGCGGTTTATTTATGGGCCGCGGGCCAGTTCGATGCTGGATCGGGAATCTTGGCGGCAGTTTTCTGCCTAGGAAGCACGGCCTTATGGAATCAGGCGGTGGCGGGTGGTTCGACCTGCCCCCTGATTATGCTTTATGCGTGGAGTGGGTATTTTTTCTTTCGGGGACTGGCCCAGGAGGATCAATCGGAGGAGGTTCCGTTCGGTGGGGGTCTGTGGTTCGGATTGGCGGGCTTTACCATCGGGCTGACTCCCTTAATCCAGATGATTCATATTTGGCCTGCCTTGGCGGTGGTGAGTTGTGGTCTCGCCCTTTTCCAGCGGGGGAGAGTGGGCCTCATTTTGGGTTTCGCGATACCGTCCCTCCTTTTTTTGGGTTGGTTGGGCTGGCTCTGGTCGGTCACGCGGAATCCGGTGGGACTGAATTGGGCCTACCTGATTTCCGATTCGGCTCACTATCCGGGAAGTCTGGTCTGGCGAACTTTCTCTTTTGACATGGAAAAGACGGATGTGTGGCGACGTATTTTTGGGTCGGTCATCCGTGGAACGGCCTACATCATTGCCCAAGGACCTCTTTTATGCGGCGCTACGGTTGCGGGGGTCTTGGGTTTCTTTAGTGCGATGCATTCGTTTCGGCGACCTTCGGCCGCCACGGGAAAACTACTCTGGCTCGCTGGGGTGGGAGTCTTATTGCTGGCCACGGCTTTTATTGTGAGAGATGGGGCGGGCACCGGCACACCTATTCTTTTGGTTCTGCTCCCCTTGGCCTCGGTCTACGGAGCGGCGGGTCTTTTTGTTTTGGTGGAGCGTTGGAATTTGCAGGTCGATCTTCTTGGGAAAATATTTGTGGTGCTGGTGGCCTTGGTCGCCAGCGGCCCGGTACTGAATTTGGTGGCCCAACCAAATAACGCGCCTTTTGCTTATCCCCCAACGTACCCGCCGATTTTTTTGTTTATGCGCTCTTGGTTTGAGCCGAAGGAGTTTCAGGCTTCCGATCTTCCGGCCGCGGAAGCTTGGTATTCGAACCAACCGACCCTTTGGGTGCCTTCGACCCGAGATGATTTGAT
>CAMCFB010000007.1 GCA_945874125.1 Verrucomicrobia subdivision 6 bacterium
TGTCGGTTTCAGCTGCCCGTGGGGAAGGGGTCGGTTTCGCACAGTGCGGTGGTGAAGCTTTTGGAGCGGGTCACGCAAGCTGGGGTCGAGTTTGTGAAGACGGAAGGTCTTTACAACTTCGATGGAAAAGCCGGCTTTGCGAAGGGGTAAGTTAGCGGGCGAGAACGCCGAGTTGGTCGCGGGCACCGAGGGAGCGGGCGAGGTGGCTGGGATCGGCGTGGCCGGCTAGGGCTTCGCGATACGAGCGGAGCAATCGGACGGCTTCTTCAGGAGATTCATCCAGCAGCTCCAGGCGGAAGTGGCGCAGGCCTGTGGCAAGGAGTTGGGGCAGGTGAGAGGCGCCGGATTGGGGGCGAGAGTTAAACACGGTGTTGCGACAACCGACATCGGCTCGAATGGGATGAGATTCGCCGACGCGGTCACGGACGGCGATTCGGTGATGGTCGCAGGGACGGCCACAGGTGAGATGGTCTCTACCTTGGGATAGAAAAGCGGCGAAGACGCAGTGCTCCATATGAAACATCGGGATGTGCTGGTGAAGGGTGAGTTCAAACCAGTCTGACGGGGCGGAGCGGAGTAGTTCGAGGAGTTGAGTGATATCGAGGTCGTAGCTGGGGGTAAGGCGTTGCAATCCTTCGCGAATGAAGAGATCAGCGGAGAGGGCATTCGCCACGTTGAGGGAGAAGTCGCCGATCATGGGGAGTTTGGCAGATCGGAAGTAGTCGAGAGCGCCAAGGTTGCGGATGAGGACTCCGTCGGGTTTTGCGTTCTCGATCAGGCGGAAAAATCCCGTCTCACCGGCTTTCTGAATGCGTGGGGTGACCAGGTAGATGGGGAGCTTTGATTTATGGCGGATGGTTTCGACTGTGGGAGCGAAACGGCGGAGATCTTCAAAATCGAGATAGAGGAGATCGGGATTTTCGGGGAGCAATGCTTCAGCTTGGGCTGGATCGCGGCACAGAACCGAAATCTTCGCCTCGGCTGCGTTATTTCGACATTCTGCAGAATGTCGAAATGTCTGCTTGGCGGTGATGGGTGCAAGAAGCTGCGGTAAAATCGGCCCGGCCGATTGTCCCACATTCCCAGGATTGTGGGATAATAGAGCCGTGGCAGATAGGCGGGCGACTAGGTCGCGACGGAGGCGGTTGAGTTCAGAAACGGGCAAAATGACGGGTTGGGGAAGGTCGACCGACAGTTCGCCGAGATGAAACGGAGTTCCGCCCAGTCGACTTAACTGATCCCGGAGGGACTCAGGGGTCAGAGGTCGGTTCCGAGCCGCCTCAAGGGGGATGGTGGAGGATAGGTTAACCTCTTGGTTTCCGGTCACTGCATGGATCTGAAGAGGTTGCCCAGCCTGACCGAATATCTTTAGATTCAGAGGAGTCGTTTCAGTTGGAGCTTCTTTGGATCGTTCCGCTTTCAACTGCTTTTCCAGCTGCGGATCTTTGGTTTTCCAGACCCGGTCGCCCGGGCGGGAGGTATGGGCGGGAAGAGATCCATGGCGAAAGAGAAGTCGGTTCCTCTTCACCCCGAAGAGAAAACCGCCTGGCTCTTTTTCGGTGTCGGTTCCTCGGTCGATGACGACTCCGTCGCCCGGATGAAGTGGGGTGAGCATTTCCTCGACTTCGATCCAGTCGGGGCCCGTACGAGAAATCCGACCCGCGAGGGGGCCACGTTTTTTTCCGAAGCGAGCGTGAACGAGTTGTTGGTGATCGACGCCATGAAACCAACCAGAGAAAAGGCCTCGGCTAAAGGTCATCTCCAGACGATATCGGTCTTCGGCCGAAGCGGGTTTGGCTTGAGCCGCTACGGCCTGGTCGATGGCCTTGCGGTAGACCGAGGTGACGGCGGTGATGTAGTCGGGGGATTTGAGGCGCCCCTCAATCTTGAAAGAGTGCAGACCGAGTTGGATGAGTTCGGGGATCTCGTCCACGGCGGCAAGATCTTGGGGGGATAAAAGATAGGCTCGGTCGCCGAGGTTTTTCGGTTCTCCATCGACTTCTAGGCCGTACGGGAGGCGACAGGCTTGGGCACACTCCCCGCGGTTGGCGCTTCGGCGACCGAGGACTTCACTGGTCAGACATTGGCCCGAGTAGGCGACGCAGAGGGCTCCGTGGACAAAAACTTCTAAGGGAAGGCCCGAAGGTTCTGTGGGGGATGGGAATTTGGCCAGTTCGCGGAGGGAGAGTTCACGAGCAAGGACGGCGAGGGAGATGCCTTGGCGACGGGCAAAGGCGACGCCTTCGGGTGAGGTGAGGGTCATCTGGGTGGAAGCATGAATCTCCACTTGAGAGCAGACCTCCCGGGCCAATCGAACCAAGCCGAGATCCTGAACGATGATGGCATCCACCTTGGATTCCCCGACCCAGCGAAGGAGTCGTTCGGCTTCGACGAGTTCAGAGGGGAATATCAGTACATTGAGCGTGAGGTACCCACGACGACCACGGGCATGAAGGTAATCCATGACAAGGGGAAGATCGGCTTCAGTGAAATTTTCGGCTCGGAGACGGGCATTGAACGCGGGGAGTCCGAAATAGACAGCATCGGCCCCTGCAGTAACGGCGGCTTTGAGGCACTCCCAATCGCCTGCCGGGGCTAGGAGTTCAGGTTTATGTGGCGAGGCCATCCCCAAGGGTAGCCTCATTAGGGAGGGGAAACGAGCGGAGAGGTCTTAGTCGAGGAGCCTTAGTCGAGGAAACGGACCTTGCCAGTTTCCACGTCGTAGACGGCACCCATCACCTGCAACTTGCCGTCGGCCTTGGCTTTTTGTAAGAGTTCGCTGTTCTGGATGACCTCGATCATTTGATAACGGGTCAGGGCTTCCACGGCGTGGTTGAGTTGGCCCTCTTTGGATAAGTCACTGTGTTCCTGGTGAATTTTCTTAATGCCGGGTTGGAGGGCTTTGGTTAAGAGGGAGATATTTCCTGGGACGGGTTTGCCCTCGAGAGTGGCCGTGACGGCACCGCATTTGGTGTGGCCGAGAACCAGAATGGTGTGAACTCCCAAGGCGGCGACCCCGTATTCGAAGGTGGCATTGACTTCAGGAGTATCGAATCCTCCGGCATTTCGACAGACAAAAAGGTCGCCGACGCCCATGTCAAAAATCAGTTCGGCGGGGGTGCGGGAGTCAGAGCAGGTGAGGACGGCGACGGAAGGGGCTTGGCCGAGGGCACCCGTTTTGGCGACATTGCCTTTTTGCCAAGCGTGAGCGATCGCTTTGCCTTCGGCAAAGCGCTGATTTCCTTTTTCAAGAGTGGCTTGAGCGCCTTCCATTTTAATTTCCGACCAAGAAAGGGAGGCGGATGACAGGACGGTTAGGGTGAGGAGGAGTAACTTTTTCATGGCCTACTGGTAACGCCCAGGATTCATAATAGCAAGAGGGACTGGTCGCAGGGTGTAGTTTTGCTAAGGTATTCGGATGGAGCGCAAACCCCCCTGGTTGAGGGCCAAGATTCCCAGTGGTCCGGGCTACACCAAAGTTAAAGATCTGGTGAAGGAGAATCGGCTACATACGGTGTGCGAAAGTGCGCACTGCCCTAATCTGGGAGAGTGTTGGAGTCGGGGAACAGCCACGATCATGATTTTGGGGGAGACTTGCACGAGGAGTTGTCGCTTTTGTGCGATTGCCACGGGCAAGCCGGGGGAGGTGGATTTTGGAGAACCGGCGCGTGTGGCGGATGCGGTCAGGATCATGGGGTTAAAGCACGCGGTGATCACCTCGGTGGCGCGGGATGATTTGCCCGACGGGGGAGCGGATATTTGGGCAAGAACCGTGCGAGCGGTGAAGCATGTGAATCCTGAGACCCATATCGAAGTTTTGATTCCTGATTTCAAGGGGCAGGAGGAGCCCTTGAATGCGGTGCTGGATGCGGATCCTGATATTTTGAATCACAATATGGAGACGGTGCGGCGCTTGCAGAAGCCGGTTCGGGTGCAGGCGCAGTATGAGCGGAGTCTGGAGGTGTTGCGTCGAGCCAAGGCGAGGGGTTTTGTGACAAAAACTGGGTTGATGCTGGGGATTGGAGAGAAAGAGGAGGAGATCGAGGAAACTTTGGGGGATCTGGCCGCGGAAAAAGTGGATATTTTGACGTTGGGGCAGTATCTGAGGCCGACGCAGAAGCATCTGCCGATCGACCGGTGGGTGACGCCGGACGAGTTTGCGACGTGGAAAGAGAGGGCTTTAGTCTTGGGCTTTGGAGTATGTGAAAGCGGACCGATGGTGCGCAGCTCGTATCACGCGGAGGAGCAGTCGGCTAAGTATACGGGGGTGACCTCCTTGCATCACACTTAGGAAAAGAGCGTCGACCTGCTTCCCCAAGGCTGAAAAACCCACTTGCATCATATTGATGGGCAATGATTTATATGGGGTCTGGCCCCATGTAAGATGTTGTAGTTCAGTGGTTTATGAGGGGGATTTTTGAGGTTTAGCGGGGATTAAGCGGATTTTTGGGTAGATCTTTCGAGTTTAGCGAATGTTGATGTCGATATCGCGGAGGCCTTCGGGGCCACGAAGGTTGAGGGTGAGGCGACCTCCTGGTGGTTGGTAAACGGCTCGAATTTCCCCCTCGGCGAAACCGTAGTTGCGAATGACTTCGAGAGCCGCGCGAGCCGAGCCTTGTTTGATCCAGTTCCAGTCTTTAGGGATTCGATCCTGAGCGGCTTGTAGGGCGGGTAGCTGGAGTCGGCCTCCCTCCCGAAATGAGATCGTGCCATAGCCGCCCCGGATATTTTTTCCCTGAGCATTGACGCTAACCAGGGCGTCGACTTTGGATTGAAGCTGGAAGGAACCCGGGGTGAAGGCGTCGGTAATGACCCGGCTTTCCATTTTTGAGGTGGAGGACCAAGCGGACCAAGGGAGATCGGAAAGAAATTCGAGAGAAAAACCTCCATCGAGAGAGCCGCCGCCGAGCAAGGCACTGGCCCGACCGTAGATGCCCTGAGGGTTGACGGTGACGGCAATGGAAAGATTCTCGGCGGTGAGTTTGCGGAAGGTGATCTGATCGGCGAAGAGCGTAGGGACCACATTTTTGGCACGTTTTCCTTGGGAATCTTGCCCAAGGCTGAAGTAGAGGTTGCCCCGAAGGTTGAGGACGGAGAGATCGTAGTCGGGATATATGAGGTCGGAGGGTGGAATGGTGAAGCGGGTGGAGAGTTGAAGTTGAGTGAAGTCGCGGAGCTCTAAATTCCGCTGCTCGGCGGCAAAGTGAACGGGGAGGGGAAGGACGGGTTGGCCGTAAATGGAGACGGCCAGTTCGCCGTCGGTCAGGCTGAAATAGCCGATTTCGTAAGGGGTGGAGGAGGGTTGGGGATCGGATTTTTTTTCTTGGATACGATCGACAAAGGCAAAGAGGTCATCGCCCAAATAAATTGTAGGACGAGAAATGATGAGGGAGCGGATGTGATGTTGGAGAAGTTCGTTCCAAGTGAAGACTATATCGATTTTGGGAAAGGCGAGAACAGGAGCGAGGGGATCGTTGGGGGAGTAAAAGATCAGGCGCTCAATGGTGGCACTTTGCACGGCAGGGGAGTCCGATTTCGGGGACGGGCCAAAGTGAACGTCGGTAAAAAGCAGGGGGGTGGTGTCTCCTAGACGCAAAGGAGTGGTGGGAATGCCTGGACCAAGATTATCCAGTTGCAGGGTGGAGTCGGCGACGAGGAGGCGGTGGATGTGAAGGGGGAGACTTTTGCCGGTACTTTTGGGATTTTCGAGACGACTGAGCCAGCCCTCGGCTCCGTAAAGACGGACCTCGGCGAGGTGTCCACGCAAGAGGGTGGGGTCGAAGCGGATAGTGGCGGCTTTGATGCGCAAGGCGGATCCGTGTTGAATGCCGCGAATTTCCAGCTCCCCGATTCCGCGCCAACTGGCGGAGGAAAACGAGGTGGGGAAATTGGCGACAAAGAGCAGAAGGTGAAGGGGAATGGAGGGTAGGGCCAAAGCGAGAGTGGCCAGAGCCGTGGTGAAGATGAGGATAGAACGACGGGTCACGGGGGAACTTTATGGCGAGAAAGATCGGTGGACGAGAGATTCGTTGTGGATTGAGGACGGCGAAAGATGAGATTACTATTCGCCTATGCGAAACGCATCGATCTTAGGTTTGGTATTTTGCCTAGTTGGGTGCGCCACCGTCCAGTTGGACACCCCTGAGCCGCTGCAGGTGGATATTCATATGAAAGTGGATGTGGAGCAAAAGGGCGGGGCCCAAGCCAAGAGCGGGGAGGGAAGTTTATCGATCGCGGAGGAGAGGCGAATGTTGTCCCATCAGGTACAAATTTTGAAAAACGACCATCGCGTGGGCGAGGCAGCGGATGGCACCTTGATTTTGAAAGAGCTTCCGAAAGACGAGGCCTATGCGGATTACGCGAAAACCGTTGTGGTGAAAGAGAACGGAGCACGGGCGAAAATGTTTGAGGAGAAGGCAAGGCTGGAGGGGAAAAGTCAGGCGGAGTATGCGAGGGAATTTGCGCAACGGGCGCGGGAATCAAGTTATCCCGGGGAGTGGATTCAGGAGGAGAGCGGGAAGTGGAGAAAGAAGTAGTGGTTTTTGGGAGGTAAGATTGGATGAAGTTGGAGGAGAAGGATTTGGTGGAGGAGTTTTCGCGCTCGGGGGGTCGGGGAGGCCAGAACGTGCAAAAAGTGGAAACGAAAGTGGTATTGCGGCATCGACCGACTGGGGTGGTCGTCGTGGCGCAGGAGGAGCGGTTTCGGGAGGCGAACCGGATTCGGGCCAGAAAAAGGATGGTGGCGGCTTTGTTGGAGCGAGAGCGGAAAATCCGGTTGGCGAGGGCGGCGGAAAAGTCGAAAGAGCGGAGTCGGAGGGCGAAGCGGAGTTGGGGAGCGACCCGGGAGCTAGTGGAGGGCAAAAGGCGGCGGGCTAAAGTTAAGGCTGGTCGGGGCAAGTGGCGGGAGGATGGGTGAGCGCTTGGGTGTATGTGTTGCGTTGTCGGGATGGGTCGCTGTACACGGGTTGGACAAATCAGTTGGAAAAGAGAGTCAAAACCCACCAAGCGGGGAAAGGAGGAAAGTATACCCGAAGTCGGCTGCCGGTCCGTTTGGTCGGAGCTTGGCGCAAAAGAACACGGAGAGAGGCGATGCGGGAAGAGGTTCTTTTCAAGCAGTGCACTCGATTGGAAAAGCTAAAGAAGTTGAGGAAGTGTTTTCGAGCGAAAACCCCCGCTCGTGTCCGGTCACAAGCGAGAGTCTCGGTTCGACTAGGCACCTGATTTCTTGTTTGCCTGGCCGGATGGCTGGGAGTTGCGCGCTGCCTTGGCGGCTTTTTTCTCCTCGGGATTGAGTCGGCCATCGCCGTCTTGATCGAATTTTGAGATGGCCTCCTTCTTGCGGTTGGCCAGATCGGCTTTGCGTGCGGCTTTTTCCGATTCGCTTAATTTGCCGTCCTGATCGGTGTCATACTTTCCGTGGAGCCTTTGAAAGAGCTCCTGGCGGGATTGGTCGGCGGCCTTTTGCTCATCCGGATCGATCTGCCCGTTTTGGTTGGCGTCGAACCGCTTGAGCATTTTCGCTTTTTTATCGTCATCCGTGCACGCTTGGGCAAGGAGGCGATGGGTGGGGTGAATCAGGGTGAAGGCGAGCAGGCCGAGGGCGAGCGCGCCACGATAGGTGAGTTGTGTATTCATAGAGGATTAAACTGCGGAAAACGCGAAAGGGTTCGGTAAATTTTTTGATGCCTTGAAAAAAGCCATAACGTGTTGTCTCGCAACATATATACATTGAGAGGGTCACTTGCTTATTTATATTTACGAGCTAATTATATGTTGTGCGCAAGTTATTCCTTCTACTTCCCATTATTTGTCTGGCGGTAGCATCCCTACTTCTGTCCCCCAACGCCAAGAATTTTGTCTTTGGCAAATTTTCGAGCCGGAATGATTTGATCCATCGGTCGACGACCAAAGAAGTGAATGGGGCAGGGGCAAAAGCTAAGACGGAGGCGAAAAGCTCGGTGGTACTGCAAAAAGTGGGTGCAGGCCAAGTCGCCTCAGTTCCGCAAAAACCAAACCGTACCGTGCCTGAGCAGGCGTCCCCGCTGGATCGGGCTTCGGCGGAGGAGCTCAAGAGATTTCCCACAGCCAAGGTTTTGCGGTCGGGGGCATTTCCTGGTCCTGGTCCAGATCAGAGCACCCAAGTGCGAATTCTGAGCACCGACTTTAAGTATCCTTATGTCCGGACCGAGGAGGTCATTGATCTGACGAGTGGCGAGGTTCTCCTACGGGAGGAGATGGTGGCGGACCATTTGTTGGTCACCTTGGAGAATGGGCAAGACCCGGCCATGTTGGCGGAGAGTATGGGGGATGGAGTTAGCAGCGTGGAGAGAGTTTCCCCCGATGTGCCGCTGTTTCGGGTGCACTTGTCATCCCTCACTTTGGAGGCTTTACCGACCAAGCTCGATCTGGCAGGAGAGCAAGACACCGTGGTTGTCGCCGAGCCCGATTACATTCGCCAAGGGCTTCTCGTGCCCAACGATCCGAAATATCTGGATGGAACACTTTGGGGATTGAATCAAACCTCGGATGTGGACGTGGACGCGCCGGAGGGTTGGGATGTACGAACGACGGCAGGTTCCATGGTGGTGGCGGTGATCGATACTGGAGTTCGTTACACCCACCAAGATCTAGCTGCCAATATGTGGGTCAATACTGAGGAAATTTCGGGCAATGGGGTGGATGATGATCGGAACGGGGTCGTGGACGATGTGTATGGGTTGGATGCGTACAATAATGATGGGGATCCCATGGATGATGATGGTCACGGGACTCACTGCGCTGGGACAGTTGGAGGAGTGGGCAATAATGGGGTTGGGATCACTGGGGTGGCTTGGGGCGTCAAGTTAATGGCGTGCAAATTTTTATCGAACACCGGAAGCGGGACGGATAGTGATGCGATTCGGTGTATTGATTACGCTAGAGTGAAGGGGGCAAGGGTTTTAAGTAACAGCTGGGGTGGCGGGGGAGCGAATTCATCTCTCCTTGCGGCGATTGAAAGGTGCCGTGCAGCGGGGGTTCTTTTCGTAGCGGCAGCGGGAAATGAATCGAATAACAACGATAGGTGGGCCTCTTATCCAGCGAGTTACACGACAGATAATATTATCTCCGTCGCTGCCACGACACGGACGGATGGATTAGCTAACTTTTCCAATTATGGAGCGACCAGTGTTGATCTAGGAGCCCCCGGAGATGGGATTTATTCGACCGTTTCGGGTTCGAACAGTGCTTATGCGACTTATAGCGGAACCTCGATGGCGACCCCTCACGTCGCGGGGGCGTTGGCGATGATTGCCGCCCAGTATCCGACGGAGAATTACTCCTCCCTGATCAGCCGACTGCTGATTGGAACGGATAAGATTGGATCCCTGTCGGGAAAGACCAAGTCGGGTGGGCGAATGAATCTGGCTAAATCGCTTGGCACCGCGACACCGCCTCAGCCAGTGCGACCTGGGAACGACTCTTTTGCGAGCGCGACCAGTGTGACGGGCTCCTCTTGGACTGTCTCGGGAAGTAATGTGGATGGGACCTCGGAGGTTGGAGAGCCCAGCCACGCGGGTATTGCCCCGGCAAAATCGGTTTGGTGGGTCTGGACCGCGCCCATCACCGGAACCTGCACCCTTTCAACCTCTGGATCTGCGTTCGACACTCTATTAGCAGTGTATCAAGGGACGAGTGTCGGGGCATTAAGTGCAGTAGCGTCGAACGATAACAGTGCGAGCGGGGTTACGACCAGCAGCGTATCCTTTCCTGTGACTTTGGGAGCGGTTTACCGCATCGCCGTCGATGGGAAGAGTGGTGCCTCCGGTTCAGTGACACTGCGGGGATCGGTGGCAGTTCCTGGTCCGACAAATGACACATTTGCCAATGCAGTTTCACTGAGTGGAAACACCTTCACCGTGTCGGGAAGCAATGTAGGGGCTACCTCGGAATTGAGGGAACCCCGTCACGCTGGCCAAAGGGGTGGAAAGTCGGTCTGGTGGAGCTGGACGGCGCCTAGCAGTGGAACGTTAACGGTCGCCACGACGAGCTCGACCTTCGATACACTCCTTGGGGTTTATACAGGTTCCGTTGTGGGATCTCTCGCTCGGGTAGGGTCAAACGACGATGAGTCCAGATCGCTCCGGACAAGTCGGGTAAAAATCTCAGTGGTAGCTGGTACGGTTTACCGTGTAGCGGTGGATGGATATCGGGGGGCTCAAGGCACGATTCGTCTTGCCGGAACTTTCCAAGCGACATCGACTTTGACCGCGCCCATGGGCTTGAGCGCCAAGCGGAATGCTCAAAATCAGGTGGCCATTTCTTGGGGCAGAGTCCAACAGGCGTCTCGATATGAGGTGGACCTTTCCAGCGCGACGCAGGTTTGGGCGACCGGGTTTGTCACGGGCTCGAGCGCAAAAACAAGCGGATCGATTTCCAGGTCGGTTGTGCTCACGGCCAAGGTTCGTGCCATCGGTGCCAGTGGCGAGTTAGGGCCTTGGTCAGCCCCCGTAACTGTTCGTTAGGAAACTTTAGTCCGCGATAGGACTCGTGAGGTCGGTTCTATTTCTTCAAAAACTTGCTGAAAAGATTGCCTGATTTGGCCGGCACAGCGGTGGGCTGGGAGGTAGGGGTGGCACCAGGCTTCGCCACAAGTGACGGCAAGGGGAGGGGAGACTTTACCGCATTGGCTGGGACGGCCAAGGGGGCGAGGGCAGTGGCCGTGCCTGCAGCTCCACCTGGGATGGAGGCCGGTCGGGCACCCGTTCCGAGTGTTGCGGCAACACCCATTTTAGGAGCCAAGTTCGGATTAAACTTTTCCGCATGGAGCGTGGCCGTAGCCGGGGCGGCCATCGGGGGGGTCCGTGTGGCAAGTCCTCTCTCAATCGAGGCGGAGAGCTTTTCCACCGTGAGAGTCAAACGATCCAATTTTTGTAACAGCTCTTTCGCCCAAGCTGGGTCGGAATTTGGAGCTAGGGATTGAGACGAGGAGACTGGCTCTGATTGGGTTGGTGGGGGTAAAGCTTGCGCAGAAACTGGCGTCATCAAGGCAGGTTCGACCGCCGGAATTGGCACAAGGGTTGAGAAGGCGACCCAATCTTGGCCCCCTTCTTGGACAACAAGAGTGGCGTCTTGAATCGTGCCGGCAGTTCGAAGTTTCTGGAGCTCGTGGAGGGCGATTGGGCCCGCGGCTTGGTTAAGAGAGTCGACGTAAAAGTAACGATTCGAGGTACTCATCGGGTGCAAGATTGGGCCGAATCTTTGGCATTGGCTAGTTTAGAGGTCGAGAGGGACGTGAGGTAGTCGTGCGCTTTGCGATAGCTTTTGGATTCGAGAAAGTGGGCCAGGCGGGGGTCGAGCTGGGAGGAAAATTTGGTCTCCAATTCCTCCAGAAGAACGCAGTGAGGGAGAAGGTCGGGTGGGTTGGGGGTCTTTTGGGAGGCGACCGCATCCAGATACTCTTGCAGGGCTAGGAGGAGGCGTTGGCGGAGGTCTGACAGTGACATTCCTAGAGATTACAATCCATGGGGGAGCGATGTCCAATGCTTGAGTCGGCTGGGAGAACGATTTAGGAATGAGGTATGCCGAGCAAGGTTTATCGTATCGCAGTTTTGGCGGGAGATGGAATCGGGCCCGAGGTAATGAGTGCGACCCTGCGGGTGGCCGAGGAAGTGGAAAAGAGGCACGGGTTACAGATCGAGTGGAAGGAGGGATTGGTCGGAGGGGCGGCGATTGATGCTAAGGGTAAGGCCTTGCCCGAGGAGACGATTGAGTTGTGTCGGTCGGCCAAAGCGGTGCTTTTTGGAAGTGTGGGCGGGCCGAAGTGGGAAACATTGCCCCCGAACGAACAACCCGAGCGCGCCGCCTTACTGCCTTTACGAAAAATATTTGGTCTCTATGCCAATCTGAGGCCGGCGGTTTTATATCCGGAGCTGGTGGCCTGCTCTCCCCTTCGGCCGGATCGGGTGGCCGCGGGGTTTGATGTCTTGGTGGTGCGAGAGCTGACGGGAGGGCTCTACTTTGGTCAACCCAAGGAAACGACCCAGACGGCAAGGGGGGAAAGGGCGGTGGACACCATGGTGTATGAGACCCATGAGATTGAGCGCGTAGCGGAGGTGGCTTTTCGGGCGGCGGCGCATCGTAAAAAGAGGGTTACCTTGGCGGATAAGGCGAATGTTTTGGAGACGAGCCTACTTTGGCGAAAAGTGGTTCGTGGGGTTGCGGCCAAACACCCGGGCATCACCCTTGATTTTATTTATGCGGATAATGCGGCGATGCAGCTGGTGCGTGATCCGGCCCGATTCGATGTTCTTTTGTGCGAAAATTTGTTCGGCGACATGTTGAGCGATCAGGCGGCCGCGGTGGCGGGTTCGTTGGGAATGTTACCCAGCGCCTCGCTGGGGGAGGGCAGTTTTGGGCTGTATGAGCCAGCGGGTGGGTCGGCCCCGGATATCGCGGGGAAAGGGATGGCCAACCCGATTGCCCAGATTTTATCCTTCGCTCTTATGTTGGAGATGAGTTTCGGGGAGGTGGAGGCGGCGGAGAGCGTGCGGCGGGCAGTGGCGGAAGCGATCCGTGAGGGGTGGAGAACGGCCGACGTGGCTTTGCCGACCGAGAAAAAGGTGGGGACACTACCAATGGCACAAGAGATCGCTCGAAGAGTCGCCTTAGGTCGGGGAAAGAGTTAGAAACAAAGTATGCCATCGACCCTTTTGGAACTGATGCGTTTGGGAGGCCCGATTATGTGGGTCATCCTCGGCGCGAGTGTGGTGGCGGTGGGTGTTTTTGCGGAGCGAGTTTTGGCCTATCGGAAGATGGGGGTACCGTTGGATCCCTTCTTAGATGGAATTGCCACCCTCGTAAAAGAAAAGCGCTTTCAAGAAGCGTTAGAGCGGTGCGATGAGGCGCATGGGCCCGCCATCCGCGTGATTCAGGCGGGCTTACTGAAGCGAGAAATGCCGCTGGGGGATCTGCGTGAGTCCCTGCAAGAGGTGGCCCAACTGCAGGTCCCTCGGTTGGAGAAAAATCTCCCGATCTTGGCCACGGTGGGTTACGTCTCGCCTCTTTTGGGCCTGTTGGGAACGGTGACCGGCATGATCCATGTCTTTCAAACGGTCAGTGGGGCGCGGGGGACGGTGCCCGTCGGTGAACTTGCGGGTGGAATTTGGGAGGCACTTTTGACCACGGCGGCGGGGCTGGTCGTGGCGATTCCCGCGTATGTGGCTTACAATTATTTAGCGTCCCGCATGGGGTCGGAAGTGAACGATATGGAGCGGGCGGCGATTGAGATGATTCAAATTCTGAAAGAGGGAGGTCGATCGAGACCTTCTACCAAGGTGAGCACCCCCGTGACGACGGAGTTGCGGGCGGAGACCCCCAAGCCATGAGAGTCCGGACTTCGGTCCGGACGTTGCGGGGGCCTCTCGATATGGCCCCGCTGATCGATGTGGTTCTTCTGTTGCTGATCTTTTTTCTTCTCACCTCCACCTTTGTCTTTCAGCCCGGAATCGTGGTGGATCCGCCGTCACCCGGGCAATCGAAAGGTGGGGCGAGTGATACTCGCTATGTCATTACGGCGACAGCCGGATCGTCTCCCCAGATCTTCTTCAATGATCGGGTGACCGACATTTCAAAAATTCGAGTGGAGATGGCGCGGTTGGCGAAATCGGAGCCGCGAGCGGTGGTGGTGATTCGGGCGGATCGTGAGCTACGGCATGGGGTGGTGGCGCAGTTGTTGGATTGCGTGGTTCAAAGTGGTTTGACGGCGGTGCTGGCATCTCGAGCGAGTGCTTCCCCATGATTCGCGGGATCGTGCCATCCAAGGTGGGGGGTCGGTTGCTGGGTTTTCTTTTGCTTTCGTTAGGAGCTCACGCGGTCGCCTTTTCCATTTTTCGGGATCCGGGTGATTTTCTGCCTTTGCCATCCCAAGGGGCCGGCAAGGTGATTCTATCCACCACGGTGCGGGGGGAGGGAGGAATGGCCGAATTATTTGATCCATCGGCTATTTTGCTTCCTTCGGATCAGCCGACCCGTCTAGCTCCCGCGCTCACTCTGCCTTGGCAGGGCATGGCTTGGCCCGAGAGGGCGATCACTCCGGCGCCAACCTATCGACCGCTCCAAGTGGGGCAAGACGCTCCTCTGGCGGTTCAGGCCACCACGGCTACGGGACTTTCCATAGGTCGCCCGCAGGGGCCACGTGCTAAAATCGGCAAGGACAAGGATGAGACATGGTGGGAGTTGACGGGAGATCTCCGTAAAAGGAAAACCACCAAACCGATTCAGCTGGCGAAAATCAAGAGCGCCAATGCTTTAGAGCCGACCAAGGCGAGAATTGGGGTGGATGAGGATGGGGCGGTCCGGTTTGTTTTTTTAGAGGGGTCGGCGGGAGACCCGGCGGTGGACCGAGAGGCGTTGAATTTACTTCGGACATGGAGGTTTGAGCCATCCCCAGGAAACTGGATCGATTGGGGGAGGGTACGGATTCTCTGGGCGGTGGAACCTCCCGAGGGGGTGGCGCCATGACCTTGACTGGTTCACAACTTCTTCTTCTCTATTTGTGTCTTTTTCTTGGCATCGTTTTTATTTTGTGGATGGTTGGTGGATGGAAAACGTCACGCCAAGCACGCCAAGGGATGGAAAGAGTGCCCTGTCCGATTTGCGGTTTTTTGAATCCACGGGGTCACGCGTGGGTATCCCTGCGGTGCTCCAGGTGTGGGGCTCGGCGGCATCTCAATCCGCCAGATCCGGAAAGGAGTAGCTGATGGGAATGTGGATTGGTCGAAATCGAAAAGCGCGTGTCACCTATGGCTTTGATGAGATTGCGCTCGTTCCAGGGGATGTGACGATTAACCCGAACGAAGTGAATTGTCACTTCTCCATCGGGAAGCACACCTTCCAGGTTCCGATCTTGGCTTCGGCGATGGATGGGGTGGTGGATGTGAAGTTTGCGGTGGCGATGGGAAAGATGGGTGGGTTGGCGGTGCTGAATTTGGAAGGTGTCCAGACACGGTACGAAAATCCGGCCAGTGTGCTGGAGCAGATTGCCAAAGCGGATAAAGAGGCGTGCACTCATCTGATCCAAAAGATGTATATCCCTCCGATTCGGGAGGAGTTGATTGCGAAGAGAATCAAGGAGATGAAAAAAGCGGGGATTGTGGCGGCCGTTTCTGCCATCCCACAAAAAGCGGAAAAATATGGAGCGATCGCCCAAAAAGCCGGGGCGGATATTTTTGTGATTCAGTCCACCGTTTCGACGGTGCGGCATGTTTCCTCGGAGTATAAAACTTTCGATTTGGCGAAATTTTGTAAAACGATGAAAATCCCCGTGCTGGTCGGAAATGCGGTGACTTATGGGGTCAGTCTGGAGCTGATGCAGGCGGGAATCTCGGGCTTGCTGGTGGGCGTGGGTCCTGGTGCTGCCTGTACCACTCGGGGAGTTCTCGGTTTAGGGGTGCCGCAAGTAACGGCGACAGTGGATTGTGCGGCCGCTCGCGATGCTTACCATAAAAAGACGGGTCGTTATGTGCCAATCATCACGGATGGAGGCATGAATAAGGGGGGGGATATTTGTAAGGCGTTCGCCTGCGGGGCGGATGCGGTCATGATTGGCAGCGCCTTTGCCCGGGCGCAGGAAGCTCCGGGAAATGGGAATCACTGGGGCATGGCGACCCCGCATGCGAATCTGCCACGGGGAACGCGGATCAAGGTGGGGGTGACGGGAAGTTTGCGACAGATATTATTTGGTCCAGCGACCTTGGATGACGGTTCACAGAACCTGGTTGGAGCGATCGTCACCTGCATGGGCAACGTCGGAGCTAAGACCCTCAAGGAGTTTCAGGAGACGGAGATCATTATCGCGCCATCGATCAAGACTGAAGGGAAACTGTTTCAGACGGTGCAGGGTGTCGGGATGGGGACGCGCTAAGTTTCCGCTTTAAAAAGCATTGAATCAGTTAGCGGGCAGAGTTGCCTGCACTGCCTACGCTGTGTCCCAAATGGGACTTAAAGCTATTAACTCTTAAGTGTTTAGTTTGATTGCTTTTGGACTTTGTTTCATAATTTAACTCCTGCCCACCAAATTGAAGGAAAAAAGGATTAAACCATGAACAAACAGATCAAATTCACGCTCCTCGCCCTTGTGGCTCTTACCCCATTGGCTTTGGCCGATAGCGATTCGGACGTTTCAGCCAAGGACACGAAGAAAATCGTGCAAAACAACTTTTTGGAAACCGAGCAGAAGGGTATCAAGCTTTCCGGTTACGTGGACGCAGGATACAGCTACAACTTCAATAGTTCAGCCAATTCGCAGGTATATGGTCGATTCGGAGAGGACAGCACGAGTCGCGGTGATTTCAATCTTTATGCGGTAAAGATTGCTTTAGAGAAAACGCTTTCGGATGAGAACAAAGCCCAAGCCGGTTTTCGGACAGATGTGATGATTGGTGAAGATGCTAATTACTTGGCGAATCGATCTTCCGGTTATTGGTATACTTCAAATATTGGTCAAAACTCAAATAGCCTTTTTCTAGAACAAGCCTATTTATCGATCCGCGCTCCCGTAGGGAATGGGTGGGATTTTAAAGTTGGTAAGTTCGTGTCGATTCTTGGGTATGAAGTGATTGAGCGCCCTGCAAACATGAACGTTACATACGGACTTCTGTGGCAGCAGTTCCCGCTTTATTACACGGGAGTATTGTCTTCTTATAAGTTTGATGAATATCTTGATGCAAAGTTAGGCGTGGTTAATGGATCAAATACCGACAACAACACAACCACCGGTGGTTACAATGGGATTGGATCTTCTGGTGACGGCTGCGCGGTTTTGGCGGCTCTGAATGTGACCGCCCCTGCGAATAATGCGAACTGGAGTAATAACTTTCAGTGGAGTACTAACCCAGAAAATAATACGGCAGCAGTATCCTCCGATAATCTTGGTAACGTCTACAGTAGCATGCCGAATGGACAACTGGATGCGTCTTCAGGAACGGGTTATGTGTTTATTTACAACTCTTGGGGTAACTGGGTGCCCAAGTTTGCCGATGATAAACTCCTTCTGGCGTTTAATTCTGTTTTAGGCACGGCGAATACAAGCGGCTGGGGTGGGACGACCTGGTATGGAGCTGGCGCGTATGCAAAATACGAAATCAATAACTGGTTTCATCTTGCGAGCCGAGGCGAGTATTTGGGCGGCAATAATGGCAATAAAACATCTACTACCAGCGCTTATTACGACCAACTAGGTGGTTCAAATTATATCTACAGTCTTGCTTGGTGGGAATATACTTTAACAGCTGGTTTTAATGTAATAGATAATCTTATGATACGAGCTGAGTATCGTCTTGATTGGGGAAACTCTTCAACTGGGGGGGCTACAAGTACTACCTCTGCCACTATCCCAGTTAACTACCTCCCAGCAAACAGAGGATCAGGCCCATCTCACTACGCTGGGGCTGAAATCGTTTACAGCTTCTAAATCGATTTCTGGTTTCGAAGAAAACCCTTGAAGGCTTCGGCTTCCCGCGGTTTTTGCGTATGATGCGATTAGTTGGAAAAAGCGATCACTTTGGTTAGTGATCGAAGCTTTAGCCCTTGTGAGAGCCGTCGCAGAAGGGGGAGTTCTTTGTTTTACCGCACCCGCAGGCCCAGATCGGACCGTCTTTTTCTATCGTAATCACTTTAGGAGCTTTGCCTGACCCTTTGTGGGAGCCGTCGCAGTACGGAGGGTTCTTGCTTTGCCCGCAGGTGCAAAAAGCGAGGGTTTGACCGGATTTCACTTCGATTTTGTAAGGAGAGGATTGCCAGCTCATGGGTTCATCATTGAACAGTCATTGGAGAATGAAAGTTCAAACTGCGAAAGGTGGAAAGTGGAAGGTGGAAGGCGGGAGGGCGTGTCTTACCGATTCTTCTTATACCAATCGAGAAGGATGCGGGTTGGTATATTCAGGGGCAGTTGATAGCACTCTTCCAACGTGCACCAACGGTACTCGTCGGCCTCTTCGTTTAGGGTGACGTGATGTTTTTGGGTGTAGGCAATATAGTTTAGGAGAACGAAGTGGGCCGGCTTGTAGAACTCTTTTGAGCGGATGCAGTCCTGAGCCAAAGCAAACCGAATGTTGCGAATCGGTAGGCCTGTCTCCTCCATGATTTCGCGGTGCAGAGCCTCTTCGGAGGTTTCTCCACCCTTGATCTTACCGCCCGGAATTCCCCACAAGCCCGACCATTTAAGCGTATGGACCATGAGAAGTTTTTCTTCCGGACCCACGATTAAGGCTCCCACGGTCGGAGTAGGAGGAAGCGCTTCAGGTGAGGATTGGCGCTGCAGGATCTCCATGACCCCAAACATGTCTTGGGCCACGTGGTCAGGCAGAGATCGTTGTAGTTTTTTTAACGAGTCGTAGCCGGTGAGGACGGCGCAGGAGCGTATATTCCCGAAACGGGCGGTTTCGATGTCGTGCTCCATATCCCCGACAAAGAGGGTTTCGTCGGGACGCAGGTGGTGATTGGCCAAGATCGAATGAATGGCCTCACGTTTATCGACGACCCCGGCGTAGAGATGGTGGAAGTAGTGTTGGACCCCCAGGCGCTTGGCCTGATGAAGGAAATCTTCCTGGACGACGCTACTTAAAAGAAAAGTGGGGAGCTGATTGTCGTGGCAATATTGCAGGATCTCCTTGGCACCAGGGAGGAGAGAGACGGTGTGGTGGTTTTCTCGAAAAACTTTGCGAAATATCTTTTCCAATCCCTCGAGGGCAACGCCCGGCAGGTACTCTTCGTAAAATCCTTTGTAAGGTAGGTAGAACTTTTCCCGAAATGTTTCTCGGTCAAAGAGAGGTTTGCCGTGGAGGCCAAAGACGTGGTTGGTGGCGGTCAGGACTGGGGTGAGGTCGTCGACCAAGGTGCCCGACCAGTCGAAGATGAGATTGCGAATCACTCCGCCATCTTGGCTTAACCAAACTCAAAGATCACCAGATTTTGGTTAACTTTGCTTCGATGATTTTCTGATCCATGGTGGCCAAGGGGAGATGCTTGTTCCGAGCGGTCGCCACGATGAGGCGATCGGCCGGATCTTGATGGAAGGCAGCGGGCAGGCGTCCCACTTCGGCGGCGACGCTGGGTGAAATGGGGCAGAGCTGAACCACGGCGGGGGAAGCGGCCAAAGCCAACCAAGACTCAGCATCCTGATCGATCACCAGACGACCCTTGGAGATCAGAAGAGAGGCCTCCCAAAGGCTAATGTCTGCCAAAAAGGGACGCTCGTTGGGTGGGTAAGAATCAAGAGCCACGCGCCTTGGTTTGGGTAGTCGTGGATCCTCGAGAATCCACCAGATCCAGATATGGGTGTCGAGAAGGGGGGGTGAATTCAACGCAGAGCCTCGATGTCGGAATCGTGAATGACGTGGGCGAATGGGTTTCCTTTTAACTCTCCTCGTCCCGCCAAAGCTTTCCAGGGGAGAGTTGGGTACTCTGGAACCAAACGAACCACTTTTTTACCGTGCTTGGATATGACGATGGGGTGACCCGTTTTCTGAACCTGATCGATAAGCGCCAAACATTTAGCCTTAAATTCGGTCGCTGTGATCGTCATATGACCAGTATGTCTGGCTGGTCATTATAGGCAAGATCAAAAAAGCGTTCAGGAGTAACCCAAAAATTAAGAGTGATAATCTTGGAGAGCGCAGACTGACAGACCCGTGGCACGAAGGGAGCGGATGCCCTCGAGGCTGGCCTGGGCCGCGGCGATGGTGGTCATGACGGGGATCTTGTTTCTGAGGGCAGAGGTTCGGATTTGGATCTCCTCCGATCGGGCAACCGCGCCCGCGGGGGTATTGATGACCAGAGTAATCTCCTTGTTCTTTATGAGGTCGATCACATTGGGACGTCCTTCGGAAAGCTTCAGCAGTGGCGTAACGGGAATCTTGGCATCCGCTAATTTACGGGCTGTCCCGGAACTAGAAACAATTTTGAAACCGAGCTCGTGCAGACCTTGACCGATTTGGACCGCAGCATCTTTGTCCATCTCGCGGACGCTGAGAAAAACGGTGCCCGAGGTCGGCAGGGGTGGCTGGGCGGCCATTTGGGCTTTGGCGTAGGCCAAGCCGAAAGAGCGGTCGATCCCCATGACCTCCCCGGTTGATTTCATCTCTGGGCCCAGTAGGATGTCTGTGCCCGGGAATCGGGCAAAAGGAAACACAGCCTCTTTCACGGAAAAGAACTTTGGGATGATTTCCGTGGTAAATCCTAGCTCTGGCAAAGTTTTGCCGGCCATGACGAGGGAGGCGATCTTGGCCAAAGGTTTGCCAATGGCTTTACTGACGAAGGGAACGGTGCGGGAGGCTCGTGGGTTCACCTCCAGCACGTAAATGATGTCTTTTTGCACGGCGAACTGGATATTCATCAAGCCTTGAACCTTTAATTCTCGGGCGAGGGCGAGGGTGGCCCGACGGATTTCCTCTAAAACCTTTTTCGATAAGGATCGGCTCGGAATGACGCAGGCGCTATCGCCGGAGTGAATCCCGGCCTGTTCGATATGCTCCATGACAGCGCCGATAACCGCATCCTTGCCGTCCGACACACAGTCGACATCCACTTCGGTGGCGTCCTCGAGGAACCGGTCGAGCAAGATGGGTCGACCCGGTGCGACTTCGGTGCACTCCTTCATGTAGCTGCGAATTTCATCCTCGGAGTAGACGATCCGCATGGCCCGACCGCCTAGCACGAAAGAGGGTCGGAGAAGAAGCGGGAAACCGATCTTTTTCGCGGTAACCAAGGCTTCCTCCGTGGTGGTGGCGGTCCCGTTGGGCGGTTGGCGAAGCCCTAGCTTATCCAACATGGCGGAAAAGAGTTTTCGATCCTCGGCCCGTTCGATCGATTCGACCGAGGTCCCAAGAATCCGCACACCAGCCGCCTGCAGTTCGGCGGCCAGATTGAGTGGGGTCTGGCCACCAAACTGGACGATGACTCCCTTGACTAGGTCATCTTTGTTCTCAGCCCGATAGATATGGATGACGTCCTCGGTGGTGAGAGGTTCAAAATACAGCTTGTCCGATGTGTCGTAATCGGTGGAAACGGTTTCAGGATTCGAGTTAACCATGATGGTTTCAAATCCATCGTCACGCAGGGCAAAGCTGGCGTGGACGCAGCAGTAGTCGAATTCGATACCCTGACCGATTCGGTTCGGACCGCCCCCCAAAATGATAATCTTGGGTTTCTTAGTCGGGCGAGATTCGTCGTCGTCCACATCGTAGGTGGAGTAGTAGTACGGGGTATAAGCCTCAAACTCCGCCGCGCACGTATCGACGAGGCGATAGGAGGGATGAATTGCATTTTTCTCCCGCCAGGCTCGGATTGCTCGGGTGCGGGTGACCAGTTCCTCGGTCGGTCCAGGAAGAGTGCGAGCGAGATCGGCATCGGAGAGGCCCACTTGTCGGGTTTGCCGAAGATGAGGAACAGCCGAAACGTTGCCCAACCAATTTTCCTTTTGCAGTCTTTGGGCTGAGTCGGTGATCTGCTTTAGATTATCAAGGAACCAAGGATCGATTCGGGTGATTTCATGAATTCGCTCGACCGACCAGCCTTGGTTTAGGGCGTGGCTGAGGTACCAAATTCTCGCAGGGTGGGGGGTTCGGAGTTGCCGGGTGAGCTGCTCCTCTGAAATCGGCGGCGTATGCGCACCGAGGTCGAGTCGACCTTCCCTCCCTTTGATATCGAGTGACCGGAGCGCTTTCATAAATGATTCTTGGAAAGTTCGGCCGATTCCCATGGCCTCGCCCACACTTTTCATTGAAGTGGTCAAGACCGCCTCGGCCCCAGGGAACTTTTCGAAGGTAAAGCGGGGAATCTTGGTCACGACGTAGTCGAGGGTGGGCTCGAACGAGGCGGGGGTGTTGCGCGTGATATCGTTTTTGAGTTCATCGAGGGTGTAACCGACGGCGAGTTTCGCGGCAATCTTGGCGATGGGATAGCCGGTGGCTTTCGAGGCTAAAGCGGATGAGCGAGAGACGCGGGGGTTCATTTCAATAACGATCATCCGCCCGGTCTGCGGGTAAACGGCGAACTGGATATTGGAGCCACCTGTTTCCACTCCGATTTCGCGAATCACCGCAAAGGAGGCATCCCGCATGCGTTGGTATTCTCGGTCGGTCAGAGTTTGGGCGGGGGCCACGGTGATGCTATCCCCGGTATGAACACCCATGGGATCAAAGTTTTCGATCGAGCAGATGATGACACAGTTATCGGCGTGATCCCGCATCACCTCCATTTCGTACTCTTTCCAGCCGAGAAGGGATTCTTCCACCAGAATTTCAGAGGTGGGGGAGGCGTCGAGCCCAGAAGCAGCAAACTTTTCGAACTCTTCGCGGTTGTAGGCGATCCCGCCCCCGGTACCGCCCAAAGTAAAGGCAGGGCGGATAATGAGGGGAAACGTCCCGATCTTGATCATGGCAGCGTGGGCCTCCTCCATGGTGTGGGCCGTGGCGGAGCGGGCACACTCCAGCCCAATTTTTGCCATACACTCCTTAAAGAGCTGGCGATCCTCCCCTTTGCGAATGGCCTCCACTTGAGCCCCGATCATTTTGACGTTGTGTTTGGTCAGAGCACCCGATTCGTGCAGAGCCATGGCAGTGTTCAAGGCGGTTTGGCCGCCAAGAGTGGGGAGGAGTGCGTCTGGCTTCTCCTTGGCGATGATCTTTTCGACGACCTCGGGAGTGATCGGTTCGATGTAGGTGCGATCAGCGAATTCGGGATCGGTCATAATCGTGGCGGGGTTGCTGTTGACCAAAATGACCTTATAGCCCTCTTCCCGGAGAGCTTTGCAGGCTTGGACCCCGGAGTAGTCGAACTCGCAGGCTTGGCCGATGATGATGGGGCCGGAGCCGATGATGAGAATCGATTTTAGGTCGGTCCGGCGTGGCATGGAGTGGAGAATAAAGAAAAGAGATCGTTCTAGAAGGAAGAATTACAGAATCATAGCCAACCGCTGTGAAAAATTAGGCAGGCAAGGGGAACCAGTGCAAAAGGGCTTCGGCGATGCCCGCGCCGGCTTCTCGCTGGGCAAGGTAGCCGCCCTCTTTTTTGACCTGAGTAAGGACATCTGGAACGGAGTTCGAAGGGCAGGCGAGGTAGTGGCCGAACTTTCGTTGCAACATCGGCAGGTCGTTGAGGTTGTCGCCCGCAATAAAAGTGGAGGAGGGAGCGAGATCGAGCAGCTTCTGAATTTCGGCCAGGCAGGATCCTTTATGGTAATCCACGTGGGCAAAGCGAAAGTAGGGACCGTTTCGCACCGTCGAGATTTCGGGGTGCTCCCGGATAATTTCGTTCACTAAGGCGTCAGTTCGATCGATACTTTTTTGGGAGCCCGCCACTAAGCCAATGGCTCCCGCGTCGGGAATTACGGTGACTTCATCGGTTGATCCGATCTCGCGTTCGATCCTTTCCAGAAGGGCGCCGTGGCGGCCGAAGAGGGCTTGATGGGTCTCGGTGCAGCACTTGTTCCAAGCCTCTAAAGATTGCGCCTCGCCCTCCTTGATCTGGTGAATCTCCCGCTCCACTGTAATAATCCAATCGGGCATGGTGGGGGCCTGATGAAAGACGAGGGCCTCCCGCAAGCTCTCCCAAGATCGGCCCGTAGCAATCACCCAGGCAATTTCCGCCTTTTTTCTTGATTGGCTGAGCCAGCGAAAGAATTCCGGGGCGAGAGGTTCTTCGGGATTTTCCCCCGCGAGAGTTCCATCGAAATCGGTGCAGACGAGAAGCGCCTTCAATGGGGAAGGTTAAACTCGTAGTGCAGAACCGAGGCAAGAAAGAGTGAGGCCGTCTCGGAGCGAAGCACAAGGGGTCCGAGAGAGGCAGGCTGAAATCCAGCGGAGCGGGCTCGACCGATCTCGGCGGGGGTAAAATCCCCCTCGGGTCCGATGAGAAGATCGAGGGATGGTGTCTTGGTGCCTTGCCTAGCCGCGGCGATCAGGACGGGCAAAGGTTTTGCCTCTGGCTGAAGGGAACCGATGATTCGACCCGTCGGTAGGGCGGGGTCGGGTGAGGCGAGAAAGTGATCGAGGGAGGCGGTCTCATGAATCTTTGGAAGCCAGTTTTGGCCGGACTGCTTGCAGGCGGAGAGCGCGATCGATTCCCACCGGCTCGAGATACGCTTTTCGCCAGAGGGCTTGGTGACGGATCGTTCTGAGGCAATGGGCCAAATTTCGGTCACACCTAGCTCGGTCAGCTTCTGAATCAAAAGATCCATTCCCGCAGGCTTGATCAGAGCTTGGCCGAATCGGACGCGGCAAGGGAGAGGTGGGGTGCGGGTAGCAGAAAGAGTTTGGTAGGAGACGGCACGGGAGGAGACCTCGGTCAATCGAACTCGGGCTTCATTTCCTTTCCCGTCAAAAACTGCCGCCGAGTCGCCCGGGCGAAGCCGAAGGACATCGTTCGCATGATGGGACTCTTCTTCCGACAAGGTGCCGGAGGACAGGTTTGGGTTATAAAAGCGGTGGCCAGGCACGGATCAAACCTGGAAAAGTTTCTTCGCCCTCTCGAGAAAGGAGTGCCCCTCGGGATGGGTATGTTCATCACAAAGTTTGGCAAAACGCTCGAGGGCGTCTTTTTGGGCTGCATTTAAGTGTTTTGGAATCTCCACCTGAATTCGAATATGCAGATCGCCTCGGCCACGTCCCGATACCGCAGGAACCCCCTGACCCCGAATGCGAAAGATTTTATCGGCGGTGGTGCCAGCAGGAATCTTGAGTTTCATTTCCCCGTCCAGGCTGGGGATGCTGATTTCCGCGCCGAGGGCCAGCTGAGTGAAAGAAACGGGAACATCACAGGTGAGATCGTTCTCTTCCCGATCGAAGACGGGGTGGGCGGCGACGGTGAGCACGACATATAGGTCACCCGCTGGGCCGCCACGGGAGCCGGCCTCCCCTTGGCCAACCGAGCGGAGGCGCGAGCCGGTATCGACGCCCGCGGGGATCTTGAGTTTGATGCGAGCATTTTCCTCCACGCGACCTTCGCCCCGACACGACTTGCACGGGTTTTGAATCGCTTGGCCGGTGCCGCCGCACTTGGGGCACGTCTGGGCAATGGAGAAGAAGCCACGGCTGACCGCAACCTGGCCCTGTCCTCGGCAGGTGGAACAGGTGCTGGCTTTCGAGCCGGGAGCCGCGCCCGATCCGTCGCAAGTGGAGCAGGGGGCAGGCCGCCGGATGGTAATCTCCTTTTCGCAACCTCGGACCGCGTCCATAAAATCGATCTCCAAGTCGTAGCGAAGATCGGAGCCCTGATTGGACCGACTACCACGCCGACCTCCGCCGCCTCCGGTAAAGGCGCTTTCAAAAATGTCGCCAAAAATACCCGCGCCGCCCCCTCCCGAATTGAAGACTTCCCGAAATACTTCGAAAGGATCGTGAAAGCCGCCCGCCCCGCCCATGCCGGATCCAGGAGCGAAGGCGCGATGTCCGTACCGATCGTAGGCATCTCTCTTTGGCTGATCCGACAGTACCTCATACGCTTCGCCAATTTCCTTAAACTTTTCTTCGGCCTTTTTATCTCCCTTGTGTTTGTCGGGGTGATGTTGCACGGCCAATTTGCGATAAGCTTTTTTGATCTCCTCCGCGGTCGAGGAGCGGGAGACGCCCAAAACTTCGTAGTAATCTTTTTTGGCAGACACGGCTTACGAGGGGGGAGGGGCCACCGTGATGACACTGGCGGGGCGCAGCAGTCGGTCCCCCAGCTTAAAGCCGCGTCGGCGCTGATGGAGAACGGTGCCTTCCGCTTTTCCTTCGGCCGGCTCTTGGCCGAGAGCCTCATGCCAGTTGGGGTCGAACGGTTGGCCGACCGCTTCAATAGGGGTGACGCCGTGTTCGGTTAAAAAGCGCTCAAACTGACTTTGAATCAATTTGACCCCAGTGACGACGGAGGCGGCGTCGGTGGCGGAGGTGGCGGCTTGCAGACCGAGTTCGAGATGATCGAGAAGGGGAAGCAGATCCGCCAGCACGGCTTGGTTAGCGTAGCGGAGAGACTCCTCTTTTTCGCGAATGAGGCGTTTTCGGCTGTTTTCAAAGTCGGCCCTTGCCCGGAGAAGTTGATCTTTGAGGAGGGCGATCTCGGTCGCGGGGTCCACCGCGGCGGCGGCAGTTGCTGGAGCAGCGGGCACTTCGGGAGACACGTTCGGCGGTGGAGTGGAATCTTTTTTCGGTTCGGCGTGGGTAACTTTTTCAGATGCGGGGGTCTGGTGGGAGTGCTTGGTTTTCATGAGGTTAGATTAGGTTAGGAAAAGAATAGGATGCAGAAGATATTGAGCCAAGAGCGGATGTCAATGGGTGGTGACTACTGTTCCGACCAAAGAAAGTGGCGGTTGCGCAGATCTTCGATCTTACGAGTGAAGGCGAGCTGGCTGGGGCCGCCCGCATTTTCAAGAATTCGATAAATGGCCAGAGCCCCCCGAAAATCCCCCTTTTTTTCCTGCAACCGTGCGGCCTCAGCCCCGGCCCGAGCGAACCAGAGGTACTCCGGCTGTACGGGGCCGGGAGAAGGGGAGGCTTGCTTGGCGTAGAGGACATCGAGGTAAGCCTGCAGAGCGTCCTCCTCCCGACCCAACTGCTCTAATGATTTTCCGCGAATGTAGCCCGCCTCATTGCGGTCGGCGGCATCGGCCGCGGGGCTGGCGATGAGGGATGTGGCGGTGGAGGCGGCTCGCTCCAGGCTAGCTCGATCATTGCCGCCTAAGGCGAACTCACAGGCAAGACGACGCTTGGTGACCTCGACCCAAGCGCGTTGCTCTGGAGTTTTATTAGCGAGGAGCGAGTTGGCGATCTGAAGGGCACCGGTGTAATCGCCCGAGGTGCGCGAAGCGTCAATTTCGGCCAAGCGGGCATCCAGCCGGAGGGGCGAAGTTTCTGGCAGAGAACGAAACAGTTTTACCGCTTCCTCAGGGTTGCCCAAGGCCAAGGCGCTGAGGCCAGCGTAGTACAAGGCATCATTGGCTAGGGGATCCTTGGGAAACTTAGCCGCCATTTCCCGAAAGCTGGAGAGAGCTTCCCCGTGGTTCTTTTCCTCGTAGTGGGTTTGGCCAATTTGAAAAGCCAGAGATGGAGCGAGGCTACTTTCGGGAAAGCGGGTGAGGATTTTAGCGAACTCCGCCCGAGCTTGAGCCCCGGTGAGCTCCTTTTGCCGAAGGCGTGCTTCAATGCCAGAGGCGAGGGCCTGAGGGAGAAGAGGAGATTTGGGAAAATTCTTTTCGAATTCAGTAAACGCCGTAATGGCCGCGGGGTAATCGCCTGTGCGCAACAGGGAGCTGGCGCGGCGTAACGAGGCTTCATCCTTTAATGATTCTGCGCCGGGCAGTTTCGAGACCTCGGCTAAGGCGGAGCGACTGGCGGGGGAATCTCCCTTCGTTTCGAGCATCCGCCCTCGCTCCAGAGCCAGAGCGGCGCGACGACTGCTTTCGGGATATTTTTTGGTAAAGAGTTCTTCGAGGCGGCCGAAGGTGGCTGGATCAGGGATGCGGGCCGCAGCCAAGGCGGCGTTAAAGTAGGCCTGCTCGCCCAGGCTTGCCTCCGGGGCCGAGGAGGCGGCCTTCTCCCACAGGGCACACGATTCGGAGGCCTTTCCCTCTTGGAGCAAGAGATCGGCGAGGGCGGCTTGGGCCTGATATAGAATTTCCGGCAGAAGGTTCTCGCGTTGGAGAGTCGTTTCGAGTTGATCTCGGGCGGCGGCGGGTTGGCCCTGTTTGACCAGCGCCTCCGCGAGAAGAATTTGGGCGGAAGGAACGGCAGGGGAGGTGGGATAGGTTTTGATGACATTGTCTAGATCCGCCACGGCCGCCTCATAATTAGCCGTATCGAGCGCACTGGCGGCCAGAAGAAGAAGTGCCGGTGCGTAGCGGCCCCGTTTCTCATCGTCCCCCTCGCGTTCCCGAACGGAGTCCCGGAGGCGAAGGGAGGCGGTGGGTAGGGATTGGGCGGATTTGGCCGAGGCAAGGTATTCGCGGGCGGCGGTGAGGAAGGTGTCGGGATTTCCCCCGCGATCGAGTGCTTTTTCAAACGCGGTGGCGGCATCAGCCGGCTTTTCCCGAGCTCGATCGATTTGGCCAATCGCAATCCATGCCTGCGTGACGATGTCGCGGTTGGCGTTTTTCGAGTCGTTAATCACTTTTTCAAAAAGGGCGCGGGCCTCTTCTGCCTTTCCCCGCAGGGCGAGGAGTCTGGCCTTCCAGTAGGTGGCTTCGGAAAGGATGAAAGGAGAACTTTTTGAGGAAATTTTGGCCAAGGTGTTGTTGGCTTCGTCCGACTTGCCTTCCGAAAGGAGAACTTTGACCAGGAGAAGTCGGGCAGTGTCTTGGGAGGGATCTTTGGAATCCTCAATGATTTGAGTCAACTCTCGGGTGGCGGCGGTGGTGTCGTTGAGTTGAAGCCAAGCGGTGATGAGGCCATAGCGAACTTGGGTGCTTTCCTCAGGGGTCAGACTCTCTTTCTTTGCTTCTTGCCAGGCGGTGAGGGCATCTTTCCATCGGCCGGCTTCTAGGAGGGCGGAGGCGCGGGTGATTCGATAGCGAGCAAGCAGATGGGGAGGGCAATCTTTGGGAAGGGTGGCGAGAGATTCCTCGGGCCGATGATCAAGAAGGAGAGCCTCCGCCAGAAGGAGCTCCGCCACCGGTTGGGGGGTGCGGCTGTTTTTCTCCAGCCATGCACGGATGCGGGAAGCGGCGTCCCTACCCAATCCGTCCTGCATCATTTCTTGGGCGACCCGCAGATCTTTCGGAAGCTCCTCGGGCGTCGCCCCGAGGGTGAGGGTGGGCAGGACAAAAGGCAGAATGAAAAAAAATCGAATCACGATGCGAGGATCCTGGCGGTAGCACTCGTTGGATGCCGAGCCACCTCTTGCGGGGTGCCTTGCGTGACAATCTGCCCACCCGAGTGTCCGCCCCCAGGACCTAAGTCCACGATCCATTGCGCGTGGCGAATGATGTCGGGGTGATGTTCCACAACGATGATCGTATGGCCTAATTCGCATAAATCGAAGAAAACTGAAAGTAGGTTTTCCACCTCCGCGAGGTGGAGTCCGGTGGTGGGTTCATCCAGAAGGTAAAGAGTAGGCCCGTGGGTGCGTTGGGCTAGGGCGGAGGCCAACCGCACCCTCTGTGCCTCCCCACCCGAAAGGCGGTCGGCCGATTGGCCCACGGGTAAATATCCCAAGCCGACCTTTTGCAGCGCCCCAAGGGCGGCGGCCAGCGGTGGGATGGCGCGAAGGAGATCGAACGCGCGATCAACCGAAAGTTCGAGGATCTGAGCGATGGAGTGACCGCGGTAGGTGACGGATAAGGTTTCGCGATTATATCGTTGGCCTTGGCAGGTGGGGCAGGGGGCAATGGCCTCCGGCAAAAGCTGGAGTGGAACGGCGACCTGCCCCAATCCACCACAGGTCTCACAGCGACCTCCGCGAACATTGAAGCTGAAGCGGGAGGGGGTAAAACCGCGGGCCTTGGCGGAGGGAAGAGAGGCGAAAAGTTTTCGCAGATCGTCCCACACCCCTAAGAGAGACAGGGGGTGGGAGCGGGACTGGCGAGAGAGGGGGGATTGATCGATGACGATGGCTCGGGTGAGGGACTCGTCGCCCGATAGGGACAAAAAAGGTCCAGGGAGAGGAGCCGAGGACACCGAGCCGAGTCTTCGCTGAAGTGCAGGAGCCAAGGTATCGAAGATGAGAGAACTTTTGCCGGAACCACTGACTCCAGTGATGCAGGTGAAAGCTTGTCGCGGGATGGTGAGGTTGACCCCTTTTAAGTTGTGGGTGGTCACTCCTTTCAGCTGAAGCCAATCGGTGAACTCTCTCTTTTTTTTGGGGAAGGCAATTTTTCGTCGACCCGAGAGAAAGGATCCCGTGAGAGAGTTGGGTAAAGCGGAGATTTCTGCCGGGGTCCCTTGGCCGGTAATTTGACCACCCAAGGAGCCCGCCCCAGGGCCGAATTCGATGAGGTAGTCGGCTCGTCGCAGAGTTTCCTCGTCGTGTTCGACCACGATGAGCGAGTTTCCTAAATCCCGAAGATGAAAAAGGAGGTCGAGCAGGCGGGAGTGGTCGGCGGGATGAAGTCCTATACTGGGCTCATCCAAGACGTAGAGGACACCCGTTAAGCCCCCACCCACTTGGGTGGCGAGACGGGCGCGGCGATATTCACCACCCGAGAGAGTATCGATCGAGCGGTCGAGCGAGAGGTAGCCGAGGCCTAACTGTTCGAGAAAGGAGAGGCGCTGAGTTAAGGCGGCGTGAAGGGGAGGAAAGGCATGGGCGAGGGGACCCGTGGGGGGTGGAAGGTGGGCAAGCCAGGCGGCCACATCGGAAACCGATTGTCGGCAGAGGGACGCGATGGAGTGACCGACTCCAGGTGGACCCCCTAAAGTGACCAGCAGAGAGGAGGGTTGGAGACGGGCGCCTTGGCAAGTGGGGCAGGTGCCGGGAGAAAAGAAGCGTTGCAGCCGATGGCGAGCTGAGTCGGAGGCAGCTTGTTGAAGTTGGCGGGTGAGTTCGGGAAGGAGCCCTTCCCAAGGCTTATCTTTGAGAAACGCGCGGCCTGAGGATCCGTGTAGAAGGACTTTTTTCGCTTTTTCAGGCCAGTCGGACCACGGGGCTTGGGCCGGAATCTTGGCGTATTGCAGAAACTCTTTGGCCAGAGAGCGATAAAAAGCGCGAATTTTTGGGTGAGCTCGGTTCCAAGGCAGGATGGCGCCTTTTTCGATGGAGAGAGCGGAGTTGGGGATAATTTTCTCAAGATCTGGGATGAGGCGAGAGCCGAGACCCGCGCAGTCCGGGCAGGCGCCTTCGGAGCTGTTAAAGGAGAAGTGGCGCGGGGTGAGCTGAGGAATGGTGGCGCCCGTTTCCGGGTTAGTGGGGTTGGTCGAGACTGTCAGGACAGGTTCTGGAAGAATTTCGGTGAAGTCGGGGTTGGTCCAGGCGGCGGCTAATGTTCCTTGGCCGAGACGAAGGGCGAGTTCAACCGAGTCGTTCAGGCGACCTTGCGCGGAGGATTGGAGAGTGAGGCGATCGACGACGAGGTCGAAGGACGAGGCGGTGGAGTTGGGTTCAATTTCGACAATTCTGTTTTTCTTTCGAATTCGTAAAAACCCCTCTTGTCGAAGGCGAACGGGGTCGGCTTGGGTCAAGGGCGCAAGAAGAACGAGGGCGCGACCCGACCCCTTCTTTAGTAGTTCGTCGACGATCTGTTGGGCAGAGAAGGCGAGAAGAGGTTTACCAGTTTTTGGATCGTGAGGAGTGCCGTGAGTGGCGAAGAGCACGCGGAGGTGATCGTGAATTTCGGTGGCGGTGGCGAGGGTGGATCGGGGGGAACCGGCGGCATGGCGCTGCTCGACCGCGAGGGTGGGGGAGAGACCCTCGATCGTATCGACGGCGCAGGCGGGCAGTTGCGCGAGGTGATGGCGGGCGTGAGCGGAGAGACTTTCGAGGTAGCGGCGCTGTCCTTCCGCGTAGATGGTGTCGAAGGCGAGCGAGCTTTTTCCTGATCCAGAGGGTCCCGTGAAGACGACTAGCTGGTGCCGAGGGATATCGAGGGAGAGGTTGGCGAGATTGTGTTGGCGAGCTCCGCGGATACGGAGGAGATGGCCCGGGCGGATCGAGGAGGGGGCCAAAGGGGGCCCTAGGCGGGGTTTAGGATGCCGCGGCGGGGGACGGATCGATATGGATGCGGCGGTTTCCCTTATCAAAGCGGACCCGACCGTGGGAGAGAGCGAAGAGAGTGTGATCCCTGCCCATGCCGACGTTTTGCCCGGCCTGAAATTTGGTGCCGCGTTGGCGGATAATGATGGAGCCGGCGGGAATGGTTTCACCCCCAAAGCATTTCACGCCCAGCCGCTGACTGCGGCTATCGCGACCATTTCGTGTCGATCCTTGTCCTTTTTTATGGGCCATGACGGGTTCCTCGGTTATTTGCCAGCTTGGATTTTCTGAATCTTGATCCGGGTCCTGGACTGACGATGGCCGACAGTACGATGGTACCCTTCCCGGCGACGATATTTGAAAGCGATCACTTTGGGTGCGCGGTTATGGTTGACCACTTCCGCAACGACCTTGGCTCCAGCAACGGTGGGCTTGCCGACCTGAACTTTGCTGTCTTGAACAACTAGAAGTACGTCAGAGAACTCGGCCGAGGATCCGGCGGCGGTGGTCAGGCGTTCAATCTCAAGGGTCTCGCCTTCGCTGACCTTGTACTGTTTGCCTCCTGTGCGGATGACGGCGACGTTTGCCATAAGGTAAAACAGTATCGGAAAAAAAGGGTCTCGGCAAGAGCAGGATTAGGTAGGGGGCAGTTTTGGGGCCTTTTGAAAAGCGGAGCGGACGAGGAGGACATCCTCGTGACGGGCTCGGCGACGTTGATAGCGTTTATCCACCTCCTCAAGAAGTCGCTCCCACACATCGGTCGGCAACATCTTTGGGGTCTCCCACTTTTCCGCATCTTTCTCTTTGCGTTGCCAGTGGACAACTCCGGAGAAAAGGGAAACGCGGTAGGTCGTGGTGGGGCGGGAACCGTTGGACTTTTCGGTCCACTCCATGCAGCGACGCATGGGGGGTTTTTACAGCTCGCCGCGGGCGACGGCTTCGCGGGCGAGGCGTTCGGCCTCTTTCACTCGCTCTTTTTCCGCTTTCGTCGTCCAGTCGTCCCAAGATTTACCAAAGGCGGGGTCCTCGCCCGTGAAGTGAACTGCGGTGACATCTTTGGCGGGAAGGGTTTCCGGAACGGAATCTTTGCCTTGGGGAATGTAGAGGTAGACCACGCCTGGGTTTTCATCGTAGCGGTAGACAAAACCGACGACTTTTTTGCCTTGGGCCAGTTCGAGAGTGACGTCGCCCCGGTAGTCGAAAGCGGTTTGAAGGGCGTGTCGACGAGCTTGATCGCTGGAGCAAGAGAGAGTGGAGCCCTCGATCGATCCCGGTTTGTGGGTGGGCAGGGCGTGTTTTTCGGCTTGGGGCATGGGAGGGAGTGGATCCTGACGGTGGGTCAGGTTCCGTAGGCGATGGCGGCTTTAACGGTGCGGGCGAAGCCAGGGAGAGAGCCGAAGGTATCGTCCACCGAACTGGCCTCGTAACCGCAGTGCACCATGCAGTCGCGACACTTTTCGTTCCCGCTCTTCTGACCGTACTGCTCCCACGCAGTATCTTCCATCAGCTGTTTAAAGGTGGGTACATAGCCGTCCTGGAGAAGGTAGCAGGGCTTTTGCCAACCAAAGACGTTGAAGGTGGGGTTACCCCAAGGGGTGCAGTCGTAATCCACATTGCCTTGAAGGAATTCGAGGAAGTTGGGCGAAAGATTAAATTTCCAAGATTTTTTGCGGTGGTTGAGGATTTCTTGGAACAATTTCTTGGTGCGTTCGCGACCGAGGAAGTGCTCTTGATCCGGTGCTTTTTGGTAGCTGTAGCCCGGCGAAAGCATCATGCCCTCCACCTTGAGCTTCATCATTTCATCGAAAAATTCTCGGACGCGGGCGGGGTTGGCTCCCTCGAAGAGAGTGGTGTTGGTGGTGACACGGAACCCGCGGGCGACGGCCTCTTTAATGCCTTCTAGAGCGGTTTTGTAGGTGCCATCGCGACAAACGGCGGCGTCATGTTCGGGCTCCAGGCCATCCATGTGGACGCTAAAGGTGAGATACTTGGTCGGTTTAAAAAGATCGATCTTTCGTTTGAGAAGGAGGGCGTTGGTGCAGAGATAAATATATTTTTTCCGGGCGACGAGTCCATCGACGATTTTATCGATCTCGGGATGGATGAGAGGTTCACCGCCCGGAATGGAGACCATGGGGGCGCCGCACTCATCCGCGGCCGACCAGCACTGTTCGGGGGTAAGGCGTTTATTGAGAACGTGGTCGGGGTACTGGATTTTGCCGCACCCCGCGCAAGCCAAGTTGCAGCGAAAGAGAGGCTCGAGCATCAGGACGAGGGGGTACCGTTTGTTGCCACGGAGTTTTTGTCCGAGAACGTAGGAGGCAACGGTCCAAGCTTGGCTAATGGGAACTGGCATAAAGGAAGATGTGAGAGTACAAATAGAATCGCATATGTCAACGGAACGTGACCTGCTCCAGCTGTGGCGTAATCGATTGATGATTAGATACTCATGAAAATTGGGCTTCTGCAAATAAACTTTACCGTGGGTGATTTTCCGAGAAACACGGAGAAAGTCCTCCTCGCTTATGAACGGGCGGTCCGGGCTGGGGCTGAACTTTGTGTAGGAAGTGAACTGGGCTTGTGCGGGTATCCCCCCCGAGACTTACTCAATCGTCAGGATTTTCTGCAACAACACGATGCGGCTTTGGGGGCGCTCGCAAAAAAGATCGGATCGGTTCCGCTCTTGCTGGGCGGAATTGAAAAAAATCGCAAGAAAGCGGGTCGGCCTCTGCACAACTCCGCTTTTCTTTTGCAAAAAGGCAAGGCCAAGGTGGTGGCGCAAAAAAGCCTTTTGCCCACCTACGATGTCTTCGATGAGGACCGGTACTTCGAGCCTGCCAGCCACGCCGTGCCCCGGCGCATCGGTCAGAACCGAGTCGGGATCACGATTTGTGAGGATATATGGAATGACGAGGATCTTTGGCCGGAAAGGCGATATCGAACCGATCCGGTCCGGCAGGTTTGCCAGAAGGGTATTGATCTGCTGATCAACCTCTCCGCCTCTCCTTGGCACCTGGGCAAGGAGAGGGTGAGGTATCGTCTTCTGGCGGAGGTGGCCAAGCGGCAGAAAATTCCTGTCATTCAGGTCAATCAGGTAGGCGGAAATGACGAGTTGGTTTTTGACGGCCAAAGCATGGTGGTTAACCGCAAGGGAGGACTTTTGGCGGTGGGTTTGGCCTTCGCAGAAGACGTCAAGGTGGTGGACTTGGAGGGCAAGTCGGAGAAGCCGACCTGGAAAGGGGAGGAGGAGCAGGTGTTTCGGGCGCTCGTTTTGGGAACGAAAGATTATTTGCACAAATGTGGCTTTCGGGAAGTCGTGCTCGGGTTGAGCGGAGGAATCGACAGTGCGCTGACCGCCGTGATTGCGACCGAGGCGCTTGGTCCGGACAATGTGCTGGGGGTGGCCCTGCCTAGCCAATTTTCGAGCGAGGGCAGTGTGGCGGATGCGGAGGCCCTAGCCAAAAACCTAGGAGTTCGATGCGCGAGGATACCAATCCAAGATTCGTTTGAGACGGTGTTGCGATCGATCAATCCCGTGCGAGGCGGAAAAAAAGGCGGACTGACAGAGGAAAATCTGCAGTCGCGTCTGCGGGGATTAATTCTGATGGGGATCTCCAACGATTCGGGCCGGCTGCTGCTCACCACGGGCAACAAGAGCGAAATGGCGGTGGGCTACTGCACGCTCTATGGGGATATGTGTGGGGCGTTGGCCGTGCTGGCCGATGTTCCCAAGACGATGGTGTATCGGATCTCGAGGTGGGTGAACCGAAACAGTGAGGTCATCCCCAAGAGTTCGATTGAAAAGGCTCCCAGCGCCGAGCTTCGGCCCGATCAGAAAGATCAGGATAGCCTACCTCCGTACGAGGAGCTGGACCGCATTTTGGAAAGTTATGTAGTGAATGAGGGATCCATTGGAGGAATGGTGAAAAAGGGCATTTCCCGTGCGGTGGCCGAAGAGGTGGTGCGAAAGATCGATTACTCGGAGTACAAAAGGCGGCAGGCGGCGCCTGGGATTAAGGTGACGACCAAGGCGTTTGGGATGGGGCGGCGAGTACCTTTGGCTCAGCGCTTTGATCCACGGGCAAGTGCCCGAGGCGGCAGCGGGAAGCGATAGCGCTTCATCATTCCACCGACCTCTTGGTTGATCCAATCGGGACTCAACCCGTACTCCTCCAGAGTGTAGCGGTGGGAGCTTTTGTATTCGAGTGCGCGCTGCGACTCCTTTGCGATCTGGCGGGTGGCGCGGGGGGTGAGGGGAATGTGGAAGTGCGAGTAGATGGAGCGAGCGACGATTTCAGGTCGACGGACCAGATCGGTATAAAAGATTCGGAGGTAGGAATCTGATTTGGCGGAGATATCAAATTTTTCCAAATGGAGGAACCAGGCGGTGGCGAGCTCGGCATATTCTCTCGATTCTGGTCCGTCCTTGCGAATGGAGGGATCGACCCAGTTCCACACCGTAAAGAAAACGCTGATGTGGGAGGGAACGGATTCCACCGGATTTCGGAGGATATTAATGATTCGCGCGTCGGGAAATTCGGCGCGAAGAGATTGGATTGAGCCGGAGAGTTGGGTTGCCTTGGAGAGCAGGATCTTGTCAGGTCCATTGAGATAGAGGTGACGCTGGAGGCAGGAGCGGTAGTAGCGCATGACCCGGCGACGTTGCCGCGGGGGGAGATCGTCCGCAAAACCTGCGCCCCAAAGATGCCGAACGTAGGGGAAGAGGAGATAGATTGCCTCGGTCACAAAAGTGTAGACGAAAAAGCCGTCGTCCTCCTCGGGTTGAGCAAAGCGCATCTTATGCATGCCGTCCCAACCCCCAAAGCAGTGGCGTTCGATCCACGAGGATATATCGGAAAGAAGTCCGCCCTTGATTCGGCTCGCTCGTGCGACCGAGTGGATCATCTTTTGAATCGTAATACTTGGAAAAATAGTTTGGTACATCAGCACGGGGGCAAAGGTGCGACGGTTGCGGGCGAGAAGTTTTTGGAGAAAGGTGGTGCCGCTTCTGGGTGGGGCGATGATGAAGACAGGACGGATGATTTTCTGATTGCGAAAGTCTGGGAAAAGAAGGTGGTCGAGGGCTCGGCCGATGGCGACGACGATCCAGCACAGGGTGAGGAGGAGCAAAAAGAAGGTCACAATGATCCAGCGGCGTGCCTGAAAAGGGCGACCTAAATAGGACAGATAAAGAGCTTTGGCCGTCAGACCCAAATTCAGGTACATAGAAGTCCTCTTTTTGTAGTGGAAAAGCTACCTAGAACAATGCAAACCCCCCGATCCTCATGACTTTGGATTTCTTAATTTCGGCGATCGCTGATTACCGCTACCTGGCGATGTTTACCATTCTCTTTGTTTCGGCCATGGGGGTGCCCTTACCCGAGGAGCCACTGTTGGTGGCGAGTGGTTTATCGGTCGGTTGGGGGAGTTCGAGCTACTGGCTCACCTGTGGAGCGTGTCTCTTGGGAATCTTGTCGGGGGATCTGTGGGTGTATTTTTTAGGAAGGCGAGGAGGGACGTGGTTTCTGCAGACTCGCCTGGGGTCGCTTGTTTTCTCCGCCAAACGACAGGACAGCATTGAGCGTTTATTTGCAAAGCATGGGCTGAAGACAGTTTTTTTGGGTCGGTTTATTCCCGCGGTTCGGTTTGGCGTCTTTTTCTTTGCCGGGCGGCATCGAATGAACATACGAAAGTTCATCGGGCTCAACTCGATTGGGGCGATGGTCTATGCCCCGCTTTGGATCTGGTTGAGTGCGGTGGCGGGGGAACGTTTTGCGCGGACTCCAGCGGCGGCGCGATTGGCCGAGCAGTGGGTGGAGCGAGGCAGCCTGATCCTGATCGGGCTGGTCATTCTGATCTCTGCCGTAATGATTTGGGGGGCTGGAAAGAAAAAGAGTTAACTTACCGAGAAAAGTTCCACTCGCGGCGACTATAGCGATCCTGCTCGAGTTCGTTCGCGAGCTGAATTTCTGGGGGGGTCAGGGTCGATGGACGCAGGGGTTGGCCTAAGCATTCACCCAGAGAGGAGGGCAGAAGCTCGTGCAGACGGGTTGGGATGGCTTGCGGTAAAAGAATCGTTCCTTGATGGAGGCAGCCCTGTTTGGTGCGGCGCTGGGCGGCACCCGCCAGTTTTCGACCTTTTGGATCCAGAATATCGGCTGGGACGGGTTTAAGGAAACAAGCGGGATCGTCTTGGTCGGGCTGGGTCGTCGCGAGATGGCATTCCACGCCACAATCGTGCAAAGCCTGGGCGATGGCTCGATGAACGGTCTGATAGGAGGGAAGAGTGCCCGCCGTCGTCAAAGGATGGAGTGGGGGCAAGACAAGGGTGTAGGTGAGATCTTGGCCATGCTCCACCAAGCCCCCACCCGTGTATCGCCGAACAAAAGGCCGATCGGAAGGCGCGACCGATGCTTTTTGAAAGTAACCCAAGGACACGGAGGGGTGTGACCACGCGTAGATTCTTAGGACCGGGCTTTGGGCGAGGCGCAAAAGAGCTTCATCGATGGCCATATTGCGGGCAGGGGAGGCAGCCGGGTGGACGATCAGGCGAGAAGCCATTTCCATTACGATGGGAACAACCTTGGGGGCGGGCAAGAGTTGCCACAGGGCCGAGATTTGCTAACGAAGGTGGATGAATTTTATTTTGGCAGTTTGGGCATGTCTGATTCTGGCGTTGGCGGGTTGCGCCAGCAGTGGCAGTAGAGATGCGGGCATGGCGATGATTCTCTCCGATGTTCCGCTGAAAGAGGCTGGTCCGAATCAAGTCGTGCCGGCGACAACAACCTTGCGGCGAGGGGATCGGGTCAGCGTGCGTCGTGTCGTGGGAGATTATGCGGAGGTAGAGACGATGGATCATCGGCGGGGATACGTACCGACGGGCGTTTTAGAAGACCAGTAATTCGGAAAAATAATTGGCGTTGGGGCGAGGGAGGTTTATGTTTGGCTTGTGGGGAGTCTGGACGGCCAGGCTGAGAGTCGGGAACCTTGGTCCCGAGACCCGAATAACCTGATGCGGGTCATGCCGCCGTAGGGAAGGAGGACGTCCCTTTTCCCTTGGCAGCCGCGGAAGGGGAAGGAGTTAAGAATGAGTCAAAAGATTAAGGTCCCGAAGATTGAAGAGCTGGAGGATTTGGAAGGGATGAAGCGGGTGTATGTGGCGGGTTCTCGGCCTGATGTAAAAGTTCCGTTTCGGGAGATTGAGCTGCAACCGACCCGTCAGCCGGATGGGAGACTTCAAACCAACGAGCCGGTGCGGGTGTACGACACGAGTGGACCTTGGGGAGATCTGGATTTTCATGGCGATGTCAGACGAGGGTTGCCCGCCCTGAGGGATGCGTGGATTCAAGAGAGGGGGGATACAGAGACTTATGTGGGTCGGTCCGTGCG
>CAMCFB010000008.1 GCA_945874125.1 Verrucomicrobia subdivision 6 bacterium
AATCCAAAAACGCCAAGGAAAACGCGCCGCGGGACCCGCAGAGCTCACCCCCACCCGCCGGCTTTCCTCGATTTTGACCTTCGGGCTACGCATCCCATCATCTTCGATTCGAATGGGGCCTGAGACAAGATCGCATCCATCCCAATCCAGTCGTATACCCAGCGCTTGCGTCAGCGCACCCGGCCCGGCCGTCAACCGAAACTCCGACGCGGAAAATCCCCTTCGCCGCGCCATCTTCTCCACTCCCCTCAACGGCTCGACCCCTCGAATCAGCACCGCCGCCGCTACACCGTCGGGTGCGGTCACCACATTCAGCATCCGGTGGATTCCGTAGCACAAATACACATACGCCGTCCCCGGCGGACCAAACATCGACGCGTTGCGCGGGGTCTTTCCTTTCCAAGCGTGGGATGCGCGATCCAACTTTCCTCCATACGCCTCCGTTTCGACAATTCGGGCCAGACAATCTTCCCCCTTGGAATGCACCCGCACCACTTTGCCCAATAATCCTTTGGCAATGGGCACCGGGTCTTCGCCCGCATAAAAAGCGCGTGGCAACGATCGACTCACGAACTTCGCGGGCCAAACAGAGCTGTCCCGATCCGCACCAAGGTTGCCCCCTCTTCAATCGCCACCGGAAAATCGTGACTCATCCCCATGGAAAGCTCCGGTAGTGCCACCCCTTCCGAATCCTGCAGCCGATCCCGAATTTCCCGCAGTTTCGCAAAGAACGGCCGCGCCAACTCTGGATCCTCTCGAAAAGGGGGAATCGCCATCAATCCAATCACCTCCAATCTCGTACACTTCCCCACCGCTCGAAACAGCTCCTCCGCTTTTTCAGGCGGGCACCCGTGCTTCGCGGCCTCACCCCCGACATTAATCTCCAACATCACCCGCATTTTTTTTCCAGCGACCGCCAACCTCTTCTCCAACTCCTGCGCCAAATCCACCCGATCGACCGACTCGATCACATCGAAACACTCGACCGCATCTTTGGCCTTATTCGTCTGTAAGCCTCCGATAAAGTGCCACTCCCCACCCACCGGCATTTCGGGAATCTTCACTCTCGCCTCCTGCACCCGATTTTCACCAAAGAGCCGATGCCCTAGGCGCCAGATGACTCGGATCTTCTCCGAATCCATCTTTTTACTCACCGCCACCAGCCGAACCGCATCAGGTTTCCTGCCCGCCTTTTCGGCCGATAAAAGAATCTGCTTCTGAATGGCGTGATAGTTGTCCTCAAGTAGCGCGCTCATGATTAGATTGGCTTGGTTTGCATTAGCGATAAGGTCTGATTATAGTCAGGCTTCTATGCAAGTGGAATCTTTCCGTGTTTTTCGGGACTTGGTGGAGACCCGCTCCTTCAGTCGCTCCGCCAGCCTAAATGGTATCACTCAATCCGCGGTCAGCCAGCAACTCCGTTCCATCGAAGTCCGCTTGCGGGTCCCTCTGCTGGAACGGACCAGTAAACAGTTTGCCCTGACGCGCGAAGGTCAACTCCTCTACGAGGCCAGTCGGGAAATCATCGGCTACTACCAACGCTTCCAACATCAGCTGGAGGAGATGCGCAACATTATCTCAGGCACCATTCGCCTGGTCGCCGTGCCCAGCCTGGGCCTGCACGAGCTTCCTCCTTACATCAAAGATTTCCTGAAAGCATTTCCCCAGGTCAAAATCCAAGTCGATTATCGCCGCTCGAACGAGGTTTACGAATCGGTGGCCGAAGGGGAAGCGGATGTGGGCTTTGTCGCTTTTCCCTCTCCTCGCAAAGGCCTCAAGGTCGAAACCTTTAAAAAAGACACCCTCCACATCATCTGTGCGGCGGGCCATCCCCTCCTCAAAAAAGGCCCCATCCACTTGCCCGATCTGGCCCAAAGCAAGATCGTCTCTCTCGCCCCTGAGATGCCTACTCGCCAAGGACTTGACCGAATTCTGGCCGCCCGCGGACTGAAGTTTCATCCCATGATGGAGTTCGATAACGTCGAAACCCTCAAGCAAGCCGTGGAAATTAATGCCGGAATAGCTTTCCTACCCGCCTCCGCCATCAGCTCCGAACTAGCCAAAGGATCGCTCGCCATTCTTTCCCACCAAGGGCCTGAAATCGTGCGCCCCCTCGGCATCGTTTCCCGCGCCAGTCGAATGGTCTCCCCCGCGGTGAAGCGATTCCTCAAGGCCCTCAAAACGCCCCGCGAATCTTCCCCCGCCTCACCCGCGGAACCTGCTTTCTCCATACCTTCATGACCAGCGTCACCTCCGGCCCCTTGACCCCGCAAGCTCGTGCTTACGAAAGCATGCGGACGCAAGGTCTTCGCCTCACCTCACAGAGAAAAACCATTACGGAAGTTGCCTTTGCCAACCGGGAGCACTTCACCGCCGAATCCCTTCTCACCCGCTCCCGCAAAAAGGACAGCCAAGTCTCTCGCGCCACTGTCTACCGCACCCTTTCGTTTCTCGTCCGGGCTGGGCTTTTACGCCAAGTCGGTCTGGGTCAATCCTCTCCTCTCTACGATCCCAATTTTGCGGATCATCCTCGGCACGGGCACTTCGTCTGTGTGGATTGCCAAAAGATTGTCGAGTTTCACGATCACTGCTTGGATGTTCGCGAGTCGATTGTCACGAAGGACCACGGCTTCAGCCCGAAGCGGGTCAACCTCCAGATCGAAGCCACCTGTGACGCCCTGCGGGAAAAAGGGGTTTGCCCCCGCAATCCAATCGGCGGGAAGTCCAAGTCTAAAAAATAATCTTTAGCCCGGCATACCAGTTGCGGGGCATCGCCGGATCGATCCCATCCCCACGAATCCGGGAGTAGTACTGCTTATCAAAAAGATTATTGATGCCACCCACCAAGCTGACGTACTCGTTCCACAATTTTGCCTCCAATGTGAGATCCCACACGTTGTAAGCGGGAATAAAGCGAGAATCGCTCCCCGTCAGGTTGTTATCGCTGGCGTAACTGTGCCCCACATAGGTTCCGAGAAACGATGCCTTCACCTTCGACTGCCAATCGTAGACCAGCCCGGTTTTGTAAACGTAGTTCGAAAGGTACTGCGGGGTTTTTCCTTCGTTGGCTCCATTGATGAAGTTTCCATTTTGCAGGGTCAGAGCCGTGTAAAAGTAGAGGGCTCCATACTCCTGCGCCCATCCCGCGATTCCTCCACTTTGCCCCGACTTGGGATCCTCCCATCCCATGTTCTGATGGGCGATTCCATCCGCGATGCCAATCAGATCCAACTGCAAAAGAAAATCCCAGCCATAAACCCGCGAGCGGCCTGAGTTGCTCACGATGTTTTGCCCTCCGGCCGCGGTCTCCCCAATCTGATTGGAGTAGTCGACGCAAAACCCGCTTGTGTCAAACGTCAACCAATCGGTCGGCATCCCACGAATCCCCGCCTCATAGTTCCAAACCGTGCCCTCCTCGAGGTTGCCTGAGACGCGTAAATTGGGGCCGGTGGGAACCGCTTGGGCAAAGGTGGGCGGTCGATACGCCTCGGAGACGTTGGCATAGACCGTGATGTCTTTGGGTAAGGCGTAATCCACCCCCAAACCAATCAAAGGCACAAAGTTGTTCTGGTTTTGCGTGCCAAGGGGTTGGCCGGCGGCCGATTTTTCCTGATCGATCTTCAAATCCACCGATTGCCAAATATTCTCCATGCGAAACCCCGGCACGACCGAAAGATCCCCCACCGTGAATTTGTTCTCCACAAAGAACGGGGCGTACCAGACCGATCGATCACTCTGATTCTTAATCTGTCCCGTATTTGATGTTGGGGTCAGACCCTCCTGATCAGTTCGAGGCGAGGTGGTGTTGTAGATCATGAACCCGGCCGTCAACGTTTGAGACTCTCCCCCCAAATCCCAATCCCACCGCCATCTGGGCTCCATCCCCCAAGTATAAAACCCCTGATATTCGATCTGATTCTTCTGTGAGGTAGGCAAAGTCCCAAAACCACCACCCTTCTGTCGTCGGCTCCATCGCCGGTAGTAGTCGAACCAGACCCGATAGGAAAAAAAGAGATCGTCCGAGAACTCTGACTCATGAATGGCTGAGACCGCATATCGGTTCAGTTGAAACTCATCGTTAAATCTCGAAGTTGCGTTACGGTCCACGTTGTAATTCACGGGGGTTCGCACCGTATCATTGTTCAGCCGCAAACCTCCTGGCTCTCCGTGACACTCCTCGTACCCGTTCAGTTTAAAATACCAGCGGTGATCGGTGTCGGCATCCAGTGCCATCGTTAAATTTCCATTATTCAAATCGTACTGGCTATTGGCCTCTCGAAACCCCTGGGATTGGCGGTGATTGAACCAGCCATAATATCCCACTCGATCCACCGTCCCACCCACCGCGTTAAAGCTAGAGATGTAATCAAAGCTTCCCCCCATCGTAATCGATTCGGCGGTGAACTTCTTGTCGAGCGGTGGCTTTCTCATCACGAAATTAATCGCTCCGGCGGGTTGGGGCCCATACATCAGGGCCGCCCCCCCACGAATGAACTCCATCGTTTCCATTGGGTAGGTGGGGGGCAGGTAGTACGCCTCGGGGTAACCGATCATGTCCGCCTGAATCGGGATTCCATCCTCCAACACCTGAAAACTTTGCAATCGGTGCGGATCAAATCCCCGGTAGGCGAAACTAGGGAGTGGCGTGCTCTCGTCTGGCACGACTAAACCAGGGGTGGTGGCGGTGAGCTGCCTCCAGTTGTCGTCCTTCATCTCGGGCAGGTAGTGGGCATCAATATTCGAGGTACGTTTTCCCGCGTTGATCCGCGTGCCCTCCACATCGGGCAAGAAGGGTAACCGCGTTTGCACGTCGTAATCCGCCTGCACCTCCACTTGCTCAAGCCGCACCACCTTCGGTTTGGCCGCCCCATCCAGACCCTTTTCCTCCGTCGGATCAGCCGCTGGGGCGGACTGAGCCAGCAGCCCACCCCCCCCAAGAATCAGAGCTCCTAAAAACCCGATGGATCGGCGAAGACAAAACACAGCAATAACGATACTGAGACGCAATCTCATGTGCAATATTATTATTGAGACCGTGTCTCATTTTTTATCGTGACAGGAAACCCTCAAGAAAATAGCGTTCAATCATGAATTCGATGTCGCTCGGGGAACTTTTTATTCGCGGCGGGTCCTTAATGTGGGTTCTGCTCGCCTTCTCCCTTGTCGCCTTGACGGTGGCCGTCGAGCGCTTTCTCACCTACACCTCTTACGGTTACTCGCCCGATCGCTGGTTTGATTCGCTACTCCAAAAAATTCGTACCGCTGGCCCCAAGGCTGCCCTGACCATGGCGCAAGCCTGTCGCCACCCAGTGGCTCGGGTTGCCCAAACCTACCTCGAACAGATCGATCGCCCCGCCAAGGTCCGCCACGACAATGTTCGCCGAACCGGATCCCTCGTCCTGGAGTCGGTCGAAAAGAATCTGCGAATCCTCGCCGCCCTGGCTCATCTCTCTCCTTTGGTGGGACTACTCGGTACGGTCATCGGCATGGTCGTCGCCTTTTCGCAAATCCAAGCCATTCAAGGCACCGTCAAACCCTCCGATCTAGCCGGCGGAATTTGGGAGGCGCTCCTCACCACCGTTTTTGGCCTCGTGGTCGCGATTCCCTGCATGGCCCTCTACCACGCCTTCGAGGGACATGCCGATAAGATTGCCCGCCGAATGGAGTTGGCCGTCACCTCGCTGGATGACCTTCTCAGCCCATCGACTCCATCTACCTCGGGGCGAGCCACCGCTCGTCGCGCAACCGACGAGGAATTCTCCACCGTCCAGTAGCCCCTATGTTCGCCCGCCCCAAACGCCTCACGACCTCGATCGATATGGCCCCCTTGATCGACGTTGTCTTTCTCCTCCTCATCTTTTTTATGCTCACCTCCTCCTTCACCCTGCCCTCCCTGCAAGTCAAATTACCGACAGCCAAAGGCCAGACCGACACATCCCCCGAAGTCATTCTGGTGGCGGTCGATGCCCAAGGATCGATTACCATCCAGGGATCGCCCGTTCCTCTTTCCCAATTCGATGAAACCATTCGTGCGCTGTCCCAAGACAACTCCGATCGAAAGATTCACTTTCGGGGAGATCAAAAAATGAACTACGGACTATTTGTCGATCTGATGGATCGAGCCCGCCAAATCGGCATCATCCAATTCAATCTGGTGCACGAGCCGAAAAAATAATCGATGACTCTCTCCCGCTCCATCACCAGCGATAAACTTTTTCTCCTCATCGGGCTCACTGCCTCAGTCGCCCTCCATGCCAGTCTCTTTCTGTCGCGTCCCTCCATCACGACAAGTCGCGATTTTGCCATTCAACCCTCCGATTTTTCTGTGGAAATTACCCTGATCGAAACGTCCGCCGGCCAACCCGAGGTCGTTCCCGACCCCATTCTCACCACCCCTACCCCCACGCCCGAATCGGTCCCGGAAACTCCCCCTACTGCCTCGCTTCCGAACTCTCTCCCCACCCCCACCCCGCCCACCCCCAATCTCCCCCCCTCCACCGCCAGCTCCACCATCCTCGCTCGCCCCAACCCATCCCAGAACTCCGCTCCCACCTACCCCAACCTGGCCCGAAAAAAAGGGTGGACCGGCTCCGTCCTGCTTCGCGCCCAAATCTCGGCCCAGGGCACCGTCGATTCTCTCACCCTTCTGAAAAGCTCCGGACACGAGATCCTCGACCAATCCGCCACCCGAGCCGTCCGCCAGTGGCGCTTTTACCCCCAAGAGGTCGGGGGGACCCCCACCTCCTCCACCGTCGAGATACCCGTCAAATTTTCACTCAAGCATTAATCTCCGAATCTGACCTTGGCTACCCCACCTTCCTTGCGTAGGTTGCTGAGCTGCTGATGAAAGTTTCCCTCGAAAATATGGGTGGTTGTCGCCGTCGCCTCAAAGGCGAGATCCCGGCCGATCAGGTCCGCCTCACGGAAGAGAAAGTCACTCTCAACTTCCAAAAATCAGCCCGCCTGCCTGGATTTCGTCCCGGCCACGCCCCCCTCGAAATGGTCCGCCGCCGCTACGCCTCCGATATTCAGACCGAACTCAAAGACAGCCTGCTTCGGGAGGGCCTGCGCCATGCCGTGGAAAAGGAAAAACTCCACCTCGTCGACGACCCTGCCGTCGAAGAAGCCAATTTCGAAAAAGATAAGAAATTCAAATTCATCCTCCGCGTTGATCTTGCGCCCGAGTTCAAGCTCCCCGCCGCCAAAGGCCTCAAGATCCCCAAGAAAAGCCCTGAACCGGTAACCGAGGCCGACGTGAAGTCCTCCCTCGATCGCTTGGCCGAGCCCCATGCCCACTTTCATACGCTGGAGCCACGTCCCGCCCAAGAGGGCGACTATGCCGTCCTCGATTTTCAGGGCACTTGTGGCGGGAAAAAGATCCTTGAGATCGCCCCTCAGGCCGGACAGGTGGGGGAGGCCAAGAAATTGTGGGTCCTGCTCAAGCCAGATGCCTTCCTCCCCGGCTTTGTTCCCGCCTTGTACGGAATGAAGCCCGGGGAAACCCGCCAGGTCGACGTCAAGTTTCCCGCGGATTTCCCACACGCCACACTCCAGAAACAGACCGGATCGTATGAGGTCACTCTCACCGAGCTCAAAGAGCGGCACGTCCCCGAGGTCGATGATGCCTTTTGCCAAGAAAACTACAAAATGCCCAAGACCGAGTTAGAAGCTCGCGTTCGGGAAGATCTCACCGCCTCCCGTGCTTCCGCCCATCGGAATGAGGAAAGTCGCGCCGTCACCCAAGCTCTTCTTAGCTCTACGAAAATGGATGTCCCCGAACCTCTGCTCGACGAGGAGCGCCGCCGCCTGGTCGCGCGCTTGGTCGAGGAGAATCAACGCCGAGGTGTGTCGAACGAAGAGCTAATCAAACATAAGGACGACATTCTGAAAACCGCGGGCCAAAACGCCGAGGAGAACGTGAAACTCAGCTTTCTTCTCCGCCGAATCGCCGAAACAGAAGGGGTCAAGGTGGAAGAGCAGGAGATCGTGCAGGAGATTGCCATCCTCGCCGCTCAGTCGGGTCAAGATCCGCGCCTCTTCGCCAAGCGCCTCCAAAAATCGAATGTTCTACCCTCACTTGCTGACACTCTTTTGCGCAGAAAAACCGTTGATTTTCTTTTGCAACATGCCGTTCGTGGGTAAGTTTTAGCGATGAACACCGAACCGAAAGCTGACTACTTCGTCCCCAGCGTTATTGAGCAGACGGGCCGTGGAGAGCGCGCTTATGACATCTACTCTCGCCTGCTCAAGGATCGCATTATCTTCATCGGCACCGCCATCGATGACAGTATGGCCAACTCGATCATTGCCCAACTTCTCTTCCTGCAAATGGAAGACCCTAAAAAAGACGTCAGCATCTATGTCCACTCCCCCGGCGGCTATGTCACCGCCGGTCTCGCGATTTACGATACGATGCAGTACATCACCTGTGAGGTGAACACCTACTGCATCGGCCAAGCCGCCAGCATGGGCGCCGTTCTTCTTGCCGCGGGGACCAAAGGCAAACGGTACTGCCTCCCCAATGCCCGCATCATGATTCACCAGCCTTTGGGCGGAGCCCAAGGCCAAGCCACCGACATCAGCATTCAAGCCCAGGAAATTCTTCGGGCTAAGAAGCGCTTGAACGAAATCTTGGCTCACCACACCGGCCAGACTTTTGACACGGTCGAAAAAGATACCGATCGGGATCGCTTTATGTCGGCCGAAGACGCCAAGACCTACGGACTGGTCGACCACGTTGTCTCCTTCCGCAAAGAAGATCAGACGAAAAAGTAAAGCCGGTGCCCGATGGCCCGCCCTACCCACCTCACCCTCTGCTCCTTTTGTGGCAAAAGCCACGCCGAGGTCAAAAAACTGATCGCCGGCCCTGGGGTCTACATCTGCGATAACTGTATCACCCTTTGCACGAATATCCTCAATCGCGAAGTCGGGGAAAATCCGGTCGGGAAAGGCATTCTCAAAACTCTCCCCAAACCGCGCGAAATTCGTGCGGAGCTGGATCGGCACGTTATCGGCCAAGACCGGGCGAAGCGAACCCTGGCCGTTGCCGTCCACAACCATTACAAGAGGGTTCGTGGTCCCCAGAGTGATACTCTTCCGACCGATCACGCCGATGTGGAGCTGGAAAAAAGCAATATCTTGCTCATCGGCCCCACCGGATCAGGCAAAACCCTGCTCGCCCGCACCCTGGCCCGAATTTTAGACGTCCCTTTTGCCATCGCTGATGCCACCTCTTTGACCGAAGCTGGCTACGTCGGCGAAGACGTGGAAACAATTATCCTCCGCCTTCTGCAAAATGCGGACTATGACGTGAAGCGGGCTGAACTCGGCATCGTCTATATCGATGAGATCGACAAAATCGGGCGAAAGTCAGACAGCGCCTCCATCACCCGTGATGTCTCCGGGGAAGGTGTCCAGCAAGGCCTTTTGAAAATATTAGAAGGGACCGTTTGCCACGTCCCGCCGCAAGGCGGACGCAAGCACCCTCAGGCCGAGCACATTCAGGTGAACACCCAAAACATCCTTTTTATTTGTGGGGGCGGGTTTGTCGGTCTGGAAGAAATCGTTCACAAGCGGATGGGAGGACGGGTCCTCGGGTTTGGTTCAGGCCTGGCGGCCAAGACCGAAGTGACCGAAGAGGGCCTCGGGCTCCTGCGTTATACCGAGCCGGATGACCTGCTTCGCTTTGGGATGATTCCAGAATTTATCGGCCGTTTGCCCGTGCTCACCCACCTGAATCCTTTAACGGTGGAAGAGTTGATCTTGGTTTTGACCGATCCGAAAAACTCACTCACCCGCCAATACGCCAAACTACTTGGGATGGAGGGGGTAAAACTCAACTTTACCCGCGATGCCCTTCGGTGCCTCGCCGAGGCCGCTATCAAGAAAGGTACTGGCGCTCGCGCTCTTCGCAGTCTTCTGGAAGGCATGATGCTGGATCTGATGTACGAGATCCCCTCCCGTAACGATGTGGAGGAGGTGATCATCAATCAGGCTGTGGCGGAAGGTCACCGTCCTCCCCTCATCAAGCGCAAAGAATCCCGCAAAGCCGCCTAAAGGCTTTATCCGATTTTCTTCAATCCCTCCGCCAGCCGGCCCCACAACTCTCCCATCCCCTTCTCCGTCTCATCCCCCATGTGTGATACGCGGAAGTTCAGCCCCTTCATCTTTCCGTAGCCACCGTCAAAGATCGCCCCGTGGGTTTCTTTGAGCCAAGCAATCCACTTGGCCACATCCACCTTTCGCGTATTTTTACCGCAAGTCAGGCTGAGCGATTCATAGCCCTTTTCAGGGAAAACCTCGAAACCGTTCGCCGCCAACCACGCCCGCCCCCGCTCCGCATTCTTGCGATGGCGCTCATGCCTTTGGGCGATTCCTTCTTTGGCAATCTCGCCCAGCTTCACCTCTAACGCGTAAAGGTGGCTGATGGAGGGAGTACAGGGAGTCATATTACTTTCTGCCTGCTTGCGGAACTCCAGAAAATCGTAGTAGTAGCCCCGATCCTTGATCTTCTCTGCCCGCTGGTAGGCCCTCTCGCTCACCGAAAACAAGGATGCCCCAGGAGGTAGGGCTAAAGCCTTCTGCGTCCCACAAAGCATCACATCCAATCCCAGATCATCAAAAGGAATCGGCATCACGCTGAAGGAAGAAACCGTATCCGTAATAAGCATCACATCAGGAAATTTCGTTCGGACCAGCTTCGCAATCTCAGCGAGGGGGCTCAAAACTCCCGTGGAAGTCTCGTGATGAATTAAAGTCAGCGCATCATACCCACCCTTCGAAAGCTCTTTCTCAATCATCTCAGGCTTGATGGCCATGCCCCATTCAACCTGAACCCTGCCCGCATCTTTTCCGCACTTCTGGGCGACATCAAACCACTTATCGGAAAAAGCCCCGTTCATGCAAACCAAGACCTTCTTTTGCACTAGATTGCGAATCGCCGCCTCCATGACCGACCACGCCGATCCCGTACCCAAAAAGACTGGCTGCTGGGTTTGGAACAGTTGCCGCAAACCAGGCTGCACGCGGGCATAAAGATCCTGAAACCCTTTCCCCCGGTGCCCGATCATCGGCGTAGCGAAGGCCTGAAGGACGGAAGGTGAAATTTCGACCGGACCTGGGATATATAATTTGATGTGCGGCATCATTAGGGTAAATAGAGGAACTATGAGTTTTCGCAAACTTATCCTTTCCTTGTGCTGGCTTACCTCGCTGACCCACACGGGCGTGGCTCAGGTCAACTCTCGGGACCCCCACCTCAGCCCAGACTTCCAGACCACCTGTGATGAGCAGATCAATAATGAGCGGGTCGCCCGCGCTGTCCCGGCCTCCGATCCTACCCCGATCCCTGCCCCATCCACCGCCGCTACGCCCACCCCCACCACCGCCAACTCGGAAAATACTAAACTTCCCGTCGATCAGATTATTCAGAATGCCATTCGCCGAGACGAGGAGCTGCGCGAACTACGGGAGGAGTTCACCTACCAACTAAAACTGGTCACCCAACGCCTCGACGACGACAACAAGGTCATTCCCGACAAAACCAAGACGGTCACCGCCAAAATCAAACCGGGCAAAGATATTACCTTCAGTGCAGATTTTAATGACGACTCGAAAGGGGGCGATGACTCCTCCAGCAAAACGTATGCGGGTGCCACTGGAGGCCGAGGCCTGCAATCCAAGCAAAAAAAATCAGACGACGATGACGACGACTCCAACAAAGATGTGGAAGACGCCAAAAAGGTGAACGCCATGCTCGACATGGGTAAAATCGCGCCCCGATTCAAATATGTTCGAATGCCCGATCAAACCGTCCGCGACCGCCCCTGCTTTGTCATCAAATTCAGTCCCAAGCCCGACCAACCCTTCACTTCGAGGGAGGAAAAGGTCATTAACAAAGTGGGTGGGCTCATTTGGATCGACCAAAACGACTTCAGCATCATCCAAACCAAAGGCAAATTGACCGAGGAGGTCGATGTCGCTTGGTTTCTTGCCTCGATGAAAGGAATGGATTTTTCCTACGAAACGTCTGAGCTCTCCTCCATCAATATTCCCGTTCCGTCTAATTTTTTTATGAGCTTCGATCTCAATATCATGGGATATCGCATGGCGCAAAAGCAGGTGAGTCAAATGACCGATTACCAACCCATTTCCCCGAACTTAGTTCCGGCGACTTCCCCCACACCCCCTCCCACCAACCCCTAACTTAGTTCGATCGTTCAATCGGGGCCCGAACGCGGTTCCCCCATTCGGTCCAAGATCCGTCGTAGTTTCGCACCTTTTTCCGCCCTAATAGATAGCTCAAGACAAACCAGGTGTGGCTCGATCGCTCCCCGATCCGACAGTAAGCCACCACTTCCGTATCCGCACCGAGGGAACATCCCTCCACATAAATTTTCTCCAGATCCTCAGCCGACTTGAAAGTTCCGTCCTCTTTCACCGCCGATTTCCATGGGACACTCTTGGCCCCGGGAATATGCCCGCCACGCAACACCCCCTCCTGCGGATATTCCGGCATATGAGTGACCTCCCCCTTAAACTCTCCCGGGGAACGAACGTCGATCAGGGGCAACTTCTTTTGACTAAAGGCTAAGGCATCCTCATAAAAAGCGCGGATTTCCGAATCCAACCTGCGGGCGGGGGTCGGATACGTGGCCGCGGCTACCTTGACCTTGTCGCGCGTTAATTCCCGCTTCTCCGCCACCCACTTATCCCTGCCCCCATTTAAAATTTTAACCTTGGTATGGCCGAAAAGGCGGAAAGCCCAAAGCGCATAACAGGCCCACCAGTTCGATTTATCGCCATAGAAAATTACGGTGGTCTCAGGGGTGATTCCATTTCGAGCACACAACTCGGCAAAGTCCTTCGTCGAAATATAGTCCCGCACCAATCCATCTTGCAGATCTCGTCGCCAATCGATATGGACCGCCCCGGGAATGTGGCCCGTATCGTACAAAAGCACGTCCTCATTGCTCTCGACCACGCGAATCGAGGGATCATGGAGATGCGTGGCCAACCAATCGGTTTCCACCAGCGCTTCCGGTTGCGAATACTGCTTTTGGCTCATCAAAGTTTCCCCATCGAAAGAACAAAATACTTTACTCCACCCCCACATGCAACCATCCGCCGTGTCATCCTCTGCCTTCCGTTTTTTCCTCCTCTAACAGCGGGAAGAGGGGCTCAATCGTGCCTAAGGAACGCCCTGCCATCCCCGTCGGCCACTGCGGCCAATCCTTTTCCCGTGCCACAACTTCGCCCGATAGACCTAACTGGACCAAGCCGGCCTGCGCCGTCGTGGGGATGACACACTCCACCTCTTGCAAAACCATCTGCAACACCGCCATCGCATCCGCCAAGGTTGCCCGTAAGGCATCCCCTTGCGCGGGATCCTTGGCCAATTTCCATGGGGCTCTTCCCTCGATCATCTGATTGCCCGCCTGGACCGCTTTCCACAGCTCCCCCAAAGCCAAATGAATCTGGTTTCCCTTCATCAACTCATCCCAGTGGCGGAGTGCCCCCAACACCGTCGCCCGAAAAGCGACCGAGATCGCATCCGGAGTCGGCCCCTCCGGAATTTTCCCCTCGCAATATCTTCCCACCATCGACCCAGCTCTCTGAAGAAGATTCCCCAACTCATGCGCCAACTCACCTTTTCTTCGCGCCGCCAGAGATCCCTCGTCAAAATCCGCGTCATGCCCCAAAGCCATCTCCCGCAGAACATAGTAACGAAAAGAGTCCGATCCGTACTTTGCCGCCAACTCCTTCGGATCGACCACATTGCCCGTCGACTTGCTCAGCTTCTCACTTTTTCGGGTCCAGAAACCGTGCACCAGCAACTTCTCAAACATGGGGAGACCTAGCGCCCTCAACATGCACGGCCAGTAGATCGCATGCGCTGGAACCATAATGTCTTTCCCGATCACGTGGACCGCCGGAACCCAATTCTCCAACTTGCCCTGCCCCGACCCCGAGCCGGTCACATAATTCAGTAGCGCATCGAACCATACGTAGGTGACCTGCGAATCATCGAACGGTAGCGGGATCCCCCAAGCCAACCTGCTCCTTGGACGGGAAATGCAGAGATCAGGCAAAGGCTTCTCGAGCGCCCCCAGAATTTCCTTGGTCCGAAACTCTGGAAACACCCGCGAGGGCTGCGATTGGTACAACTCGCGCAACCACTCTTGATGTTTCGAGAGCTGAAAAAAGTAATTTTCCTCGGTCAACTCCACCACTTCACCAAAGATTTCCGGCCAACTCCCGTCCGGCAGTCGCTCTTTCTCGGTCAGAAACTGCTCTGCCCGAATACTGTAAAAGCCCTTGAAGGTTCCCTTCACGATATCCCCCTTGGCGTACAACTGACTCAAGACTGCCTGCACCAGCTGGCGGTGGCGATTCTCGGTCGTTCTTAGGTAATCATCGGGTTCCACGCGCAACTGCTTCCATAAGTCGAGAAAGAGTACGCTAATCCCATCGACAAACTCTTGCGGGCTTCGACCCGATTTGGCCGCACTTTGTTGCACTTTCTGTCCATGCTCATCCAATCCACTCAGAAAACGGACGTCCCGCCCCGAACGTCGCGCAAATCGTGCCAAGGTATCAGTTAACACCTTCTCATACGCATGCCCCAGATGGGGTTGCGCATTCGCATAGTCAATTGCGGTCGTCAGAAAGAGTGGATGCACGAGTTCTTTTCTACCCAGAGATGCCTGGAAGTTCGATCAAAGAAGATCCTGCGGATCTACATCCACCGAAACCTGCAGGTGGCTCGGCCACTTGGGGGCCAGCGCTTCACGCTTTAGATCCCCCATGACGAGGGCCACCTTATCCACCAGTAAGAAAACCTGAAATCGAAACCTACCCTCCACCCGTGCAATCGGGGCAGGGCTCGGATCAGGCACATCCACCTTTTCCCCCCAAAGCGTTCGCAGTCTTTGCACGACATGTTTGGCCGAAGCCAAAGCCTGCGCTTCGCTCGGCCCCGAAAACGAAAGGAGAATCGCCCGACGAAACGGTGGATACTGGTGCGCTTTTCGATACTCCAACTCCTGCTCGCGAAATCCATCCACATCGTGATGACGGGCAAATTGGATCGCCGGATGAAACGGGGTGTAGGTTTGCACAAACACCTCCCCCGCCACCTCTCCCCGCCCCGCCCTTCCCGCCACCTGCACCAAAAGCTGAAAGACTCGCTCAGAGGCCCGAAAATCAGGCAGGTTCAGCGCCCCATCCACCCCCACGACCCCCACACAGGTCACATTGGGAAAGTGAAGCCCCTTGGCAATCATCTGCGTCCCCAAAAGAATATCGGTCCGTTTTTCTCGAAACTCCGTCAAAGCCCGTCCATGCGCGCCCCGCGCTTTCATGCTGTCCGAATCCATGCGCGTCAACCTCACCCTCGGAATCGCCTCCTCCACTGCCTCCTGCAAACGCTCCGTACCCGCCCCCGTATAATGCAGAACGGGCGATCCACACTCCCGACAACGGGACGGGGAGGACCGATCCGCATCACAGAAATGACATCGTAGTTTTCCCTCAGAGCGATGATACGTCATCGGAACCGCACATCGATCACACTCCTCCACCTTCCCGCAGTGAGGACACTGAACGCTCGGCGCATATCCTCGCCGATTCAAAAGCACCAGACTCTGCTCCCCTTTACCTACTCGCCCTTGCAACGCACTCTTCAGCTCCTCCGACAAAAGAGTAGGGCCTACCCCTTTGGGCTTATCCTCCTTTCTCAAGTCCACGATATGCACCTTGGGCAACTTTGCCCCATCCACCCGCTGAGTTAGACGAATCCGGCGATACCTTTCCCGATCCGCATTCCACCCACTTTCTAAACACGGGGTGGCACTGCCCAGCATCACCGACGCTCCCTCAAGTTTTCCCCGGACAACCGCCAGATCCCGCGCCTGATATCGCGGCGACTCCGCCTGCTTGTACCCCCCATCGTGCTCTTCATCCACCACGATCAAACCCAGATTCTCCAATGGCGCAAAAAGAGCCGAACGCGCCCCAATGACGACGCGCACTCTTCCCTCCCGAATTTCATGCCACGATTCCCGCCGCTCCGCCACGGTCTGACCACTGTGCAACACGGCCAACCTGATTTTTTGCCCGACCAGACGACCCCGAAAACGGGCCACCGTTTGTGGCGTCAGCGAGATCTCTGGCACCAAAATAATTACATTTTTACCCTCCGCTAAAGTTTTCTCCATCGCCCGAAGATAAATTTCCGTTTTTCCGCTACCGGTTACCCCCTCCAGCAGGATCGGCCTGCCCCCACCCTCTTTTTTTCTCTCCTCCTCCCATCCACTCATCGCCCCGGTTTGCTCGGGTGCTAACTCGGGCCGTCTCTCCGCCCCATCCCATCCGCTCTCAGGGGCATCCTCCGCTCGTACCCAGCGACGCTCGCTCCGCTCCGCCAACCCACGGTCGACCAACGCCCGCCAAACCGCTGTGCCCAGGCCCGTCTCTTTCACCAACCCCGTTAACCAGCCTCCCCCACAACCTTGGAGGTGAACCCACGCCTTTTTCTGCGCCTTGGCCCCTCGCAATGTCCTGTCCGCCACCTCTTCCTGTCCGAGGACGGGCGAGATCCACCACGCCATTTTTCCTCCACCTTCATGGGATCGAACTGGCCCTGGCAAAATCGTGCGCAAAGCTGCCCCTAGGTCACACGCATAGTAGTCCGCCATCCAGCGCGCTAATCGACAGAGGGAAGATGGGATCAGCGGTTTTTCCCCTGCGACCTCCTCCACCTCTTTCACCTGCTCCACCTCCGGCTTTTCCGGAAACTCCACCGCATAGGCCATAATCATCCTCTTGCCCCAAGGGACCCGCAGACGTTGCCCCAGTTCAATTCCTCCGCGCAGCCGATTCGGGATCGCGTAGTCAAAAAGACGATCCAGCCCCAACTCGGGCGCCACTCGCACAAATTCTGGAAAATTCACCCTATGGCTCTGCTCTCTTTTTGGTTCAGTGGCAAGTTTTGCCCGCCTTCCCTTTTCTGTCGAATCCGATACTCTGAACATTCATGCTTCTTGCCCGTCCAAGGATTTTAGCCGCCCTCCTACTCATTTTTGCCCCGTTACTTCTCATCGCCCTGTCCTGGATGGGGGAACTTCACCGCTCCCAAGAGCTCGAGCCCCTCATCGCCGAGGCGGCTAACCGACACAACCTCCCCCTCTCCCTCCTCCGCGCCGTGGTTTGGCGGGAGAGCGACTTTGAACCACGCGCAGTCGGAACGTCGGGGGAGCGTGGCTTGATGCAGGTCACCCCCGGAGCCGCCCAAGATTGGGCCGAAGCCACCCGCCTCCGCTCCTTTCGCCACACCGACCTTTTTGATCCCCAAACAAACCTGGCGGCAGGTAGCTGGTACCTCTCCCGCGCCATGAAACGTTGGTCGAATGCCGACCGACCCGAAGTCTTCGCTCTCGCCGAATACAATGCCGGAATCACTCACGCACGCCGCTGGTCACGCCAAAACCCCGCCCTAAATTCGGAAGATTTTATTCGTGCGATCGATTTTCCAACCACCAAAGCCTATATTCGATCCATCCTGAAACGGGCTGACCTCTACGCCTCGGGCCAAAAGCCCAGCCCATTGGAATCGGTGAAGCGAAATCTTGTTTCGCAAAAAGAGCGTTGGCTCAAAAGGTAGCCCCGTCAGGTATCTCGCCTACATCAGCTCAGCTGAACGCCCACCGCCAACCCTGCCCCGCGAGCGTACTCCGCCGCCGCCATCCGCTTTCTTCCCTCAAGTTGAACCTCTCGCAGTAAAACACCCCCTTTTTTGGCAGCGACCAAAATCCCATGCGTATCCACCTTCACAATCTCACCCGGCTTTCCCTTCGCCCGCTTCGATAAGATCACCGAAAAGATTTTGAGCATCTTCTGGTCGGCGCCGTCTGGGATCCAGGTATACGCGCTCGGCCACGGCTGCATCGCCCGGATATGAGCCTCTATCTCCTCTGGGATCTTGTCCCACTCAATCTTGCCATCCTCCTTCTTCATCCGTGGAGCCAAGGAGACATCGCCCGCATTCTGCTTCACACTCTTAAGCTTTTGCTTCTGCGCCCGTTTCAGAAGATACAACAAAAGCGGCGCCGCCTTTCTCGCTAAACGATCGTGTAACATGCCCGTCGTTTCCCCTGGCCGAATCCGGGTGGCCACCTTTCCCAATACATCCCCCGCATCCAGCCCCTCATTCATCTGTATCATGGTTACGCCGGTTCTCTTTTGCCGATCCCGGATCGCCGCCGCAATCGGGGATGCCCCCCGATATTTCGGAAGTAACGAACCGTGAACATTCCAACACCCCATTTCCGGCAAATCGAGAATCGGCTTTTTCAAGATTTGCCCATAGGCCACCACAATCAATAAATCTGGTTTCTGATACCGGATTTGACTGAGGGAGGTGGCCGAGTTTACATCCTCTGGCTGAAACACGGTCAACTGATGCTTGAGCGCACACTCTTTGATCGGAGAGGCCAATAGCTTCTGCGCTCTGCCCGCTGGCCGATCCGGTTGGGTGATGACCGATAAAACGAAATGCTCCTCCGAAGCCACCAAAGCCTCCAAGCAGGGGATGCCAAACTCCCCTGTGCCGGCAAAAACGATTCGCACGCGACTAAACGCCCACCCCAGCCACCGCCCGCTGCGCCTTGCTTGCCTTCGTCGACTCCACTTGATTCAAGATATCTCGGGTAACCTCAAACGGAAACTGTTCGGCATCGATCTCTTTGACGATTTTCTTACCGTAATACTCCAAAACAGGCTTGGTCTCTTTTTCGTAGGTCATCAAGCGGTCGTGAATCACCGCATCGCTGGCGTCATCCAGACGGTTATCCCGCAAAGCCCTTCGCTTCAATCGGTCCTCCAGCTTTTTTCGATCATGACAGACTAAATGGAAAAGAGCCTCCACCTTAAGATCGTTCTCCAGCAGTTTCGCCTGGTCCAGATTCCTGGGAATCCCATCGAGGACAAGATGGTCGATCTCAGGCTTAAACTTACCCAAAGTCACCAGATGATCCATGTGCTGACGCCAAAGATCCACCGTCACATCATCCGGCACCAATTGCCCCGCACTAGAGTACTTCAAAAAGGATTGTCCCACCTTGGTTCTCAAATCCATCCCCCGAAATACATCCCCACACGAAATATGGCAAAATGCTGGGATCGTTCCCAAAACCTTACCCTGGGTGCCCTTGCCCGACCCAGGTGCCCCAAAGAGTAAAATCGCGCGCCAACGCATCCTTTATACCTACACCTTCCCCCCTACTGAACGCAACCCGACAAATCCACGGCGAGGTGCCAGCAAGCGAAGGCTATTCAGTACCACAATCACGGTGCTTCCCTCGTGACCCGCAACCCCCCACGTCAACGGAATGGCTGCTCCCATGGCTGCCCCCACCAAAAGGACAATCGTCCCCAGCGAGATGACTAAGTTCTGCGTAATAATTCTCCTCACTCTTCGGCTTAGGTCGTACGCCTCCGCAAAACTCTCCAGCCGATCACGCATCAAAATAATATCCGCCTCCGCTAAGGCCGCCCCCGTTCCTCTCGCCCCCATCGCCACGCCAATCTCCGCCGCCGCCAAACTCGGGGCATCATTCACTCCGTCCCCCACCATCGCCACCTTCTCCCCTTGACGCGTCCATTGCCGTATCGCCTCTACTTTTTCCTCCGGATGCAGCCCAAACCGGTACTCCTGCAGCCCCACCTGCTCCGCCACCAACTTGGCCGCCGCCTCCCGATCTCCGGTCAACATGGTTATCTTTAAGCCCTGACCCGCTAACCAATCCAACAACGGACGACTCGCCGTGCGGATTTCGTCCTCCAATAAAATCCTGCCTCTCACATCTCCGGCCGCATAAAACACCTCCGTCACTCCCGGCGTGGGTGCAGGGATTGAATCCACCCAACTTGCGCTTCCCAAAAAACTCCGCCGGCCCAGCAGACACTCCACCCCGTCCCCGCTTCGACCCCGCAAACCCCCTCCCGTGCTCGAAGAGAAATCCCGCACGGCTGGGATGCTCCAGCCCCGCTTCCTCACCTCCCGAACCAACGCGACCGAGACGGGATGAAGGGATTGCACCCCCAAGCTACCCGCGCCTCGTAAAACCTGCTCCTCCGTTCCCCCCCCCACCTCCACCCCACGAACTTTCATCTCCCCTGTCGTCAAAGTGCCTGTTTTATCCAAAGCTACTCTCACGATTCCCCCTAACCGCTCGATCGGGCTCCCCCCGCGAAACAGAATCCCGCGCCTCGCCGCCGCCGCAATCCCCGCCAAAATGGCCGAAGGAATCGACAAGACCAAAGCGCAAGGCGAGGCCACCACCAGCAGGGTCATCGATTTGTAAAAAGCTCCGCCCAACGGATCCCATCCCCAACCCGCCCGCCCCCACCAAAACAAAAACATCAAAAAGCTTAAGCCCAGAATCGCTTCCGTATAACGCGTGCCAAATCGGTCGGTAAATCTTTGCACCGGCGCTTTCTGCTCCTGCGCCTCTCGAATCAAACGCAAAACTCCTTCCAAAGCACTTTCCCGGGCAATTCGCAAAACTCGTAAATCCACCCGGCCCCACAAATTCACGGTTCCCGCCAAAACCACCGATCCCACCTCTTTGGGAACGGACGCGGCCTCCCCCGTCAAACTCGATTCATCCGCCCCACTTCGTCCTTCCACCACCTCCGCATCCACCGGAAAACTATCCCCCGGCCGGACCCGAACCTTCATTCCCGGCTCCAGCATCTCGACGGGCACGCTCTCCTCCGTCCCATCCTCATGGACCCTCACCGCCTCCCTTGGAGCCGTGCGAAAAAGCCCGGCTAACTCCCGCTCCGTGCGATACGCCGCCAACTCCTCCAACGCCCCGCTCAAAGAGAAAAGAAACAAAAGCAGCGCCCCCTCATCCCAATGCCCCACCACCGCCGCACCTACTGCCACCGCCAGCATGAGAAAATGGATATCCAGAATCTTTTTCTTCAGCTGCTCCCACACCTCCCCCGCCGTCTTCCAAGCCCCCGCCCCGTAAGCCACCAAGAAACATACTTTCTCCACCCATCCCTCCGTGGCCCATCCCGCCACACCCGCTAGCCCGCACAGCACCGCTAACCCCAACGGAACTTTCCACTTTTTCCCAGCCCCCATCACCGAGGGCAAATGCCGCACCTCCAGCTTGACCCCGCGCAACACTTTCCAAAACCAGTACTGAGGTGCCGTCGGACAGCTTTCCCTTTCTAAAATAATCTTATCTTTCTCCCTCCTCATCTGCACCCCCTCCCCCCAATCCCCCTGCAACAAACGGCCGCACTTTCCACACCGCGAATCCCCTAGCTCCCATTGACAAGCACTCTCCCCTCCCAATCGCCGGATCGATTCGGCCAACGCCACCGCCCCCCGCTCGCCTGCCCCAGAGGCCGCCGTCGCATAATCGATTCTCCCCTCATGAAAGGATACCGAGACCCCCCGGAGATCGGCCGACTCACCCAATTCATGGGCCAGCAGATCGATTCCACAATTTTGGGCCCCATGCTGATGCATAACTTTAGACTAACTATTCCCATGCACCTTTGACCAACTTTCCTCACCTACTTGCCAACCCCTCGCTCATGATTACTTTCAAAGGATGCCCGTTTCTGTACTCCCTGCGACCCACCCCTCGAGCCCCCCCAAGCTCTCCCCATCCCACCCCTCAGCCGATGACCTCTCTTTCTTATCCCGACACCTCGGCCCTAACAAAACAACCGAAAAGGAGATGCTCAAAACGGTCGGCCTCTCCACCCTGGAGGAGCTTGTCCAAGCCACTCTTCCCGCGGGTCTGGCCTCCCCGCACCCCCCCAAACTCCCTCCCGCCCGCTCCGAAACACGTGCCCTCGCTGACCTGGAAAAGGTCCTTTCCCAAAATAAACCCTTCCGATCTCTGATCGGCCTCGGATATCACGGAACCATCACCCCCCCTGTCCTCCGTCGAGCCATCCTAGAGGACCCGGGCTGGTACACCTCTTATACCCCCTACCAACCCGAAATCTCTCAAGGTCGTCTCGAGGCCCTCCTCAACTATCAAACCATGATCCTCGAGCTGACCGGCATGGAAATCGCCAATGCCTCCCTTCTCGACGAAGGCACCGCCGCTGCCGAGGCCGCCTCTCTCGCCCACGCCGCCGCCACCGACAAAAAAAGGAAAACACTCTGGCTCACTCCCGGCCTTCACCCTTCCACCATCTCCGTCGTGACCACAAGAGCCGAGGTCTTGGGCTGGAAAATTGTCACCTCTCCCACCTTCCCCAAAGCAGAGGCCGACCATCTCTTCGCCGGAATCCTTGCCTACCCTGAAAGCGACGGCCGACTGCTAGACCCACGCTCGCTCATCCAAGAACTGAAAAAAGCTGGCGCCCTCTCCATTCTCGTGGCCGATCCCTTGGCTCTGCTTCTCTTTACTCCCCCCGGGGAGTTGGGAGCCGACGTGGCGGTGGGGAGCACCCAACGCTTTGGTGTTCCCATCGGCTTCGGAGGCCCGCACGCCGCCTACTTCGCGACAAAGCTAACACACCAGCGCCTCCTCCCGGGTCGCCTGATCGGAGTCTCCAAAGACAGCGCCGGTCGTACCGCCTACCGCCTCTCCCTCCAAACCCGGGAGCAGCATATCCGCCGCGACCGTGCCACGAGCAACATCTGCACCGCCCAAGCCCTCCTCGCCACCCTCGCCTCGATGTATGCCATCCATCACGGCCCGAAAGGCCTTCACCAAATCGCTCTGCGGATCCATCAGCACACCCAACGCTTGGCCGCTGGACTCAAAACTCTTGGTCTGACCATCGCCCATTCGACCTATTTCGATACCCTCCGCCTTCAAGGCTCCCCCACAACACTGAAAACCGCCTTCACCAAAGCCACACAATCCCAGACAAACTTTCGCCAATTCCCCAATGGCGACCTGGGCATCACGTTAGATGAGCGCACCGACAGTGCCGAAGTCGATCGCCTGCTATCCTTTTTTGGTGCAACCAAACTGCCACCTCCCTTCTCCGAATTTCCCCCGATCTCCACCCCCCTGACGCGTTCCACGCCCGCTCTCCATCACCCGATCTTCACCTCGCACGCTAACGAGAATGAGCTCCTCCGCTACATCCGGCGCCTCGCCGCCAAAGATCTCACTCCCGCCCAGTCGATGGTTCCGCTCGGCTCCTGCACCATGAAGCTCAACGCCGCTTCCGAACTTACCCCTCTCGGTTGGTCAACGGTTTCGGAACCCCACCCCTACGCCCCTGCCGAGCAAAATCCGGGATATCTGCAGATGATTCACGAACTGGAAAACTGGTTAGGCGAAATCACGGGTCTTCCCCACGTCTCTCTTCAACCCAACGCTGGATCCCAAGGTGAGTATGCCGGACTTCTCTCCATCCGAGCTTGGCACCAGTCGAGAGGTGAAACCCATCGCGATGTCTGTCTCATCCCCGTTTCCGCCCACGGGACCAATCCCGCGAGTGCCGTTCTCGTCGGTTTTCGCGTCGTTCCAGTCGCGTGCGATAACCAAGGCAACGTGGATCTCCAAGACCTCGACGCCAAACTGAAAGAACACGGACCTCGCGTGGCCGCCGCCATGGTCACTTACCCATCAACTCACGGGGTTTTCGAAACGGCGATTCGGGACATCTGCCAAAAGGTTCACGATGCGGGGGGCCAAGTCTATATGGATGGCGCCAACCTCAACGCCCTGGTTGGTATCTGTCGTCCAGGCGAATTTGGCATCGATGCCTGCCATCTGAATCTGCACAAAACTTTCTGCATCCCACACGGCGGCGGTGGACCTGGAGTCGGCCCGATCGCGGTCGCCCCCCATCTGGCTCCTTTTCTGCCTGCTCATCCCCACCAAACTCTAACAAAAGATCAGGTCGGAGCCGTCGCCTCCGCTCCTTACGGCAGCGCCAGCATCTTGGTCATCCCTTGGATGTTCCTTGCCATGGTAGGAGGCAAAGGCCTCGCCCGTTGCACCGAAGTCGCCATCCTGAACGCCAACTACCTCGCCAAAAGACTTTCCGACCACTACCCGATTCTTTACCGAGGCGCGGGCGGCTGGGTTGCTCACGAATTTATTCTCGATCTGCGCCCTTTCAAAACCACCGCGGGCATAGAGGTGGACGATATTGCAAAACGGTTGATGGATTATGGATTTCATGCCCCCACCATGTCTTGGCCTGTCGGCGGGACCCTAATGATCGAACCCACCGAATCCGAATCGCGCGAAGAGCTGGATCGCTTTGCCGACGCCCTCATTTCGATTCGAAAGGAGATCGCGGAAATCGAGTCGGGCAAAATGGACCGTGCCCAGAACCCATTAAAACTGGCCCCACACCCCGCCGCCGATCTCGTCTCCGACGCCTGGGATCGCCCCTATAGCCGCGAGAGAGCCGCCTATCCGGCTCCCTGGACACGCACCTGGAAATATTGGCCCACCGTTTCCCGAATCGATGCCGTCCACGGCGACCGCAACCTCATCTGCTCCTGCCCCACCGTCGAGGAACTTTCAAGCTAAGCAGAGATTGGCAATCTCCTCCGCTGGGTAAGTCCAAATCTCACTCAGCGTGGGATGATAGTGGGGCATCGCCGCCATCTCCGACGCGGTGCCCCGATACCGCATGATTGCCAAAGGTTCATGAATCAGGTCGGAAGCATGCGGCCCCACCACCTGCGCCCCCACAATTACTCCTCTTTCCTTGAGAGCGATCAATTTAACAAAGCCGTTCAGCTCCCCCATCACCATCGACTTCCCGTGGTCCGCGAACGGATAACTCGCCGTCACGATATCCCACCCCTTTTCCCGACACTCCTTTTCCGAATATCCTACCCCCGCCGCCTCTGGAGAGGTAAAGATCACCTCCAGTTTCAGCCGGTAATCCATCCTCTCTTTCAGCTCCTTCCCCGAGGCGAATGCCGCCGCATTTTTCGCCGCCACCTCCCCTTGCTGAATCGCCAAATGAACCACCTCATACGGCCCGCACACATCCCCCGCGGCAAAGATATGCGGGACGCTGGTTTGCTGGGTGAGTAGCGTGACGACCTTGCCCTTTTCCGTCTTTACCCCAGCGGTCGAAAGGTTCAGCCCCTCCAGATCCGGCTCTCGACCCAGCGCCTGTAAAATCTGCTCCGCCGCTACACTTCTCTTTTTACCATTCTGCAAAAACTCGACCCTCTTTTTCTTTCCCTTCTTCATCACCCGCTGGATCTGGGTTCCACAAAACACCTCGCTCCCCTGATCCCTAAATACCTTCGCCAGCGTATCCCCCACTTCCGGATCCGACTCCGGCAACAACCGCTCACTTCGTTGGATTACGGTAACCTTCACCCCGAGATGGGCGTAGTACTGCGCGAACTCCAACGCCACCGCCCTTCCCCCCAGGACAATCAGGCTCTTGATTGGCTTTGAGGCCTCCAAACACTCGTCGCTTGTCCAGTACCCCGTCTCCTCCAGGCCAGGAATTTTCCTGAATGAGGTGCGGGAGCCCGTCGACACCAAAAACGTCTTCGCCTCAATTTCCGCTGGAACCCTCTCCTTTTCCACCCCTTCCAAGGCTAGCCGGTGAGGATCGGTAAAACGCCCATTCGCACGGTAAAAGGTGAACTTCCCCTTCTCGAACTGTTCCTGCCGATAATCCGCAAACTCCGCGATCAGCCGATCCTTCCGCTTGAGGATCGCCTTCCAATCTGGCTGGGACTTCCCTACCCGAATTCCAAAATCCTTCGCCCTGCCGATCTCATGGTTACGGTGCGCACTTTCCAACATGGTCTTGGTCGGCATGCAACCTCGCAAAATACATAAGCCCCCAACTCTTTTTCCCCCCTCCACCACGGCCACCCTCATCCCCAAGCCAGCCGCCGTCCGTGCGGCCGCATACCCCGCGCTTCCCCCGCCGAGAATGGCTAGGTCAAAGCTAGGCCTCATCGCTACGACGCAGACGCTTTCGCCTCGATGGCCACACTTTTCCCCCCAAACTTTGGATATAAGTATCGTGCCGCTGGCACACCCTGCCGCGTAATCACCGCCGCCTTCAACAACCCTTTTTCGGCCAAGTGCAACAGGGATGCCTGCAGTAACGCCACTCCTAACCCCCTGCGCTGATACTCATAATCAATAATTACCCCCGACAACAGCTGGGGGCCCTCCCCCTCCAGTGCCAACAAGGCGCTGCAACCCACCACCCGAGGGCCATGTTGCAGAACAAGAAAGTCCATCTTTTCCAAACTTTTCCCGTCGGGAAAGATTCGCCCCCGCAACTGGTCCAAGTGCCCCTCGAGACCAATCATCCATGCCTTTTCATTCAAAAACGCCCTCTGGATCCCCTCCCACGCCAACTCCACCTCGGGTTGCGGTTGCACTTTGATCTCGTGCTTGGGTGGCAAATGTGGAGGCATCGCCGGAACCTGCGACAAATCCCACTCAAAACGAACGCTCACTTGATGTCTACTCACCCGACCATTGGAACGCAGAAGAGCCCCAAGGCCAAGCCGGAAACGATCTATCGACTGCCGGGCTTCACCGCCGGAATGCTTTTTAGATCCGCCGGTATTTCACTCGCCGAAAATGTCTCCACTGGCATGCCAAAGAGCGCGCAAAGGGGGGCGCCCAACTCCGGCGTCTGTGTGCTCCGATCCACCAGACAGGCAACCCCTGCCACTACCCCACCGGCCTCCTGCACCAGCGAAATTACCTCTCGGACCGCACCCCCTGTCGTAATCACATCCTCCGCCACCAAAAACCTTTCCCCCGGCTTCACCTCAAAACGCCGAATCTGTAATTTCCCACTCTCCTTTTCGGCAAAGATATGGCGCCGACCCAAATGTCGCGCCACCTCGTGCCCGACCAAAATTCCCCCCATCGCGGGGGAAATCACACTGTGAAAGACCCACTGCTCCACTTTGATTTTGCCCACCAGAGCACCACACAGCTCCGCCGTCGCCACCGGATCCTGCAAAACCAGTGCACACTGAAAAAAAGTTCGGCTGTGGCGCCCCGAACGCAAAATAAAGTGTCCGTGCAGCAGCGCCCCACACCTGCGGAAAACCTCGAGTACTTGCGCCGCAGTCATGACCCAGGGCGTCGGGCCAAAAGCTCAATTTCCACCGCACCCCCTTTGGGCAAGCCCGCCACTTGAATGGTGGAACGGCTCGGGGGGTCTTGAGGGAAAAACTCCGCGTAGACACCATTCATTTCGGGAAAAGTTTTCAAATCGGTCAAAAAGACGGTTGCCTTCACCACGTCCGCCAAGGTCAATCCACCCTCCCTCAGTAAGCTTTGCGCCCGTTCGAGTGCTTTCCGCGTCTGCTCCGCCACGGTCCCATTCATCAGGTTCCCTGCCTCATCCAAAGCCAATTGCCCCGAGAGATAAACAAACCCCCCCGCCTCCGTCGCTTGACGGTAAGGACCGATCGCCGGCCCCGCCACTTTTGATGTCCAACCCTTGTGTCCCATGCCGTGCATCTTTTCTGAATCCGACCCGCAGGTCAACGCTCATGAATTCCTCCCCTAGCCTTAAATTTCTCCTAGGTTTCCCAGAATACTTTCGACTTTGCCAAACCATATCTCCGACTTAAGTTATCGAGATGAAATTCATCCTCCTACTCCTCCCTCTCCTTCTGCCCACTCCCCTGCTCGCTCATACCGGGTCCCACGCCTATGGATTCACCAGCGGTTTTACCCACCCCGTTTTTGGACTGGATCACCTCTTGGCCATGCTCAGTGTCGGCATTCTCAGCGCTCAAATGGGTGGGCGTGCGCTTTGGTCCGTCCCGCTGTTTTTCGTCGGGTTCATGCTCGTCGGCGGAATTTTAGGCATGCTTGGAGTTCCATTCTTCTCCGTCGAAATCGCCATCGCGGTCTCCGTCCTCGTTCTTGGGCTTTGTATCGCCAGCTCCCAAAAGTTTCCGATTCTCCTTACCATGGCGGGGGTGGCCTTCTTTGCCCTTTTCCATGGCCACGCCCATGGCGTGGAAATGCCGGAGGCCGTCAATCCCACCCTCTATGCTCTCGGCTTTATTCTCGGCACGACCTTGATTCATCTCCTCGGCGTTGCCCTCGGTTGGTGGGCCACCCGCCCGCACCGCCCCGCTTTTTTTCTTCGTTGGGCGGGTGTGGCGATTGCCCTGGTGGGGGCTTACTTCTTAACTCAATCCACTCTCGGGCGGAAGGAGGAGGCGGCGTTCCCCGTCTCCTCTTTCACTCGCTAGCTTTTCTCGCGCAGTTCTCGCAACTTTTCCCGCAACCGAGCGATACACTCTTTCCAAAAATCCTTTGGCAAGGCTTCGTACCTGACTGTCTTGGCATCCACTTGGACGGTGTAAAAAATGTTGCTGGGTTCCCCCACCAGCTCATCAAAAAGATTCCGCCTCACATAAGCCGCAATCTCATCCCCGCCATCTAAGTGGATATTCACGTCCCTTCCATCCGCATCCGCTTCCAAGGCCAGCAAGACAAGCTGCAGATCAGCCCAACTGATCGTCAGCTCACTTTTTAGAATCGAGGCCATGTGCCGATCAATTAAATCGAGGAGTCGCGTCACAATTCGAGAACACTCGAGCGCCCGATTTTCGATAGAGAGAGCCGACCCTTTGCCTCTCGCCTTCGCTGAAACCTCCGGCTTGTTCACGGTTCCTTTTCGATTCATCTCAATTTATTACATCCAAAAGCAAGTGCAGGAAAATAAATTGTTCCGACGATAAAAAACTCCTTTTCCCATCACTTTCTCATAAAGTGGGAATGCTGTGCTGATCGATACTCATAGCCATCTCGATTTCCCTGACTTTGATGCCGACCGGGCGGACATCATTCAGCGGGCCACCGATGCCGGCGTCACCCGAATCATCTCCATTGGCACCACCCTCCAAACCAGCCGCGGGGCTCTGGCCTTGGCCGATACCTTTCCCCAGATCTATGCCACCGTTGGCTTGCACCCGTGCGAAGTTCTCGAGGCTTCCGCATCGGCCATCGAGGAGATCGCTGAACTGGCTCGTCATCCCAAAGTTGTCGCTATCGGTGAGTGTGGACTTGATTATCACCGCCTTCCAAGTCGCTCGTCCTCCGCTCTAGCTGCTACCTCCTCCACCATGGGAGAAGTCTCCCCTGGCCGAGAAGAGTTGGCCTTGGCCGATGCCGATCTCAAGAATCGCCAATCCATTTTTTTTCAGCAGCAACTCGATCTCGCGCTCGAATTGAAACTCAACGTCGTCATCCATCAGCGGGATAGTTGGGCGGACACTCTGGCCACGCTGAAACCCTACTCCGGACGACTCCAGGCCGTCTTTCACTGCTTTTCGGGCACAAGGGCGCAAGCGCAGGAGCTCTTCTCTATGGGTCACTCCATCTCCTTGACGGGAATCGTCACATTCAAAAATGCGCGCGACCTGCACTCCTGCGTTCAACTAATCCCCGCCGGATCCTTCTTCTTGGAAACGGACTGCCCTTACCTCGCCCCCGAGCCCCATCGGGGGAAGAGGTGCGAACCCGCCTATACCCGGCAAATCGCCGAAAAGGTGGCTGCCCTCCGAAACCAGTCGATCGAAGAAATCTCTCGCGAAACCAGCCTGGCTGCGGAACAGTTCTTTCGACTGCCCCCCCGATGAAAACTCCTGCCCTCCCTTTCTGGATTCGTGTGCCCGCGACCACGGCCAATCTCGGCCCAGGTTTCGATGCCTTTGGCCTTGCCCTCAACCTCTATAACAATGTGACGGTCTCTCCCGGTCGTTCAGCCAAACCGGACCCATTTTCCGATGAAATAGTCGACGCCTACTTCCACGCCCGTCAGCGAGCCCCCCAGCCTTATCGTCTCCATGTCCGCGGCACGGTTCCCCCATCCCGTGGGCTCGGCAGCAGCGCCACCATTCGCTTGGGTATGCTCGCCGCGCTCGACTACCTTCATCGTCGAAAGCTTGACCTACCTTGGCTCATCCAAACGGCCACGACATTAGAGGGGCACCCCGACAATATCACCGCCGCCGCCCTAGGGGGTTTCGTCGTTTGCGGCGGGCTTCGCCCAGCGAAGGCGAACATTTCCACACGACTCAGATTTGTCACCGCCATCCCCAAACTACAAACCTCGACCAAAACGGCTCGCTCTCTTCTGCCGCGCACCGTTCCCTTCCGTGACGCTGTCGCCAATCTGCAAAATGCGTCCAGAATTACGGCAGCTCTTTTTCAGGGCCGATATGAGGAGGCCCGCGGCGCCTTTTCTGACCACCTTCACCAACCCTATCGATCCACCCTCGTGCCTGGTCTCAACGAGGCGATCCTTCAAGCCGAGAAAGCAGGCGCGATGGGCGCCTTTCTAAGCGGCGCTGGCCCCACAATTATGGCCATGACGCTCCAGTCGGAGAGAGCGATTGGACGAGCTATGCAGATAGCCCTCCATCGCGCCGGACACCGATCGGTGGAGATACGTGTGCTGTCCGCGGATAACCGCGGCTTGCGGGTCGTCCGATCAGCTGGGAAGCCCTAAGAGCGACTGGCAAGAGGGATTCTGACCCCGTCAGGGGCGAACTAAAGAGCCTACTTCTTTTCGGCGTAATGGTGCAGACGGTTCGAAAGAATGATAAAGGTGGGAGCCCAGAGCCCGACGAAGATACCAAACCTCTCCGCATAAGCTCTTTTCGCATCGGCCATGAGATCCCCCGAGCCCGGAGCCCCAAATTGTCCGCCCGCCGAAAACCAAATTAAGACCGATCCCACGATCGATAGAAACCCCAACGCGAAACACAGGTTACTCAGAAACTGAATTTGTTCTTTGTTCATAGTTCTAAAATGGCCACTGTCTGGACTCCTTCAAGCCCTTTCTTGCTACTGGCAGGCCTCACACTCACCGCCATTGCGCATGGCTTCGATGGAGCAAGCCATCTTCTCTTCCGCGGTAAAGGTCTTCGGACTGACTTCGGCGCTGGGGGCGCCCTCTTGGAGTCCCGCCCGCACCTCTTTCTTCAACTTCACCGTGGCCTTTTCGATGTTCGAAGCTCCTAATGTCCGCAGGTAATACGTCGTTTTCAAACCTTGATGCCAAGCCAGACGGTACATTCGGGAGAGAACCTTCAGATCGGGTTGACCTAAAAATAGGTTCAGCGATTGCGACTGATCGATCCACTTTTGGCGACGCGCCGCCGCTTTCATAATCCACTCAAAGCCCACCGCAAAAGCGGTCAGGTAACGCTTCTTCAGCTCCTCGGGCATTCCCTCCACTGGGCCAAGCTCTCCGTCAAAATACTTTAGCTGATCCACCATCGCTTGGTTCCACAAACCTGCTTTTTTCAGATCTTTGACCAAATAGGGATTTAGCACGATAAACTCGCCCGAAAGATTACTCTTCACGAACAAGTTTTTGTACGTCGGCTCAATGCAGGGCGAGGTGCCAGTGATGTTCGAGATCGTGGCGGTTGGAGCAATCGCCAATACGTTGGAGTTGCGCATGCCATGAGCTCGGATCTTTTCCCGCAACGGCTTCCAGTCCATTTTTCCGCCCCGCGGACAATCGATCGGCAATCCTCTCTCTTGCTCAAGAAGATCGATCGTATCTTGGGGTAATAAACCCCGATCCCACTTCGAACCTTTGTAGGTGGAATAAGTGCCCTTTTCTGCCGCCAGATCACTCGACGCTTCATAGGCATAAAAAGCGATTGCCTCCATCATCTCGTCGTTAAACTCAACCGCCTCATCCGACTCGAAGGAGAGGCCCTTCATGTAGAGGGCATTCTGCAAGCCCATCACCCCCAACCCAATGGGACGATGCCGGGAGTTGGCCGTCTTCGCCGCCTCGGTCGGATAGAAATTAATGTCGATGACGTTGTCCAAGGCACGGACTGCGACCCGAATCGTCTCCCTCAATTTGGCGTGATCCAACGAGCCGTCGGCCAGAAGATGGGTATCCAAGATAAGCGATCCCAAGTTACAAACCGCCGTCTCATCCTTGCCCGTATTGAGGGTGATCTCCGTGCATAGATTGGAGCTATGAATCACCCCCACGTGGTCTTGCGGACTCCGTATGTTGCAGGCGTCTTTGAAGGTGATCCAGGGGTGCCCCGTCTCGAACAGCATGGAGAGCATTCTCTTCCAAACCTCAATCGCCGGAACCTTGTGCCCCCAAATTTCCCCCTTCTCCGCTTTCGCCTCATACGCAACGTAAGCGTCCTCAAACTTCTTCCCAAAGAGGTGGTGCAAATCCGCCGCGTCACTCGTCCGGAAAAAAGTCCAATCCCCACGCGCTTCCATTCGCTTCATGAATAAATCAGGGATCCAGTTGGCCGTGTTCATGTCGTGGCAACGCCGACGATCATCCCCCGTGTTTTTCCGGAGCTCGAGGAAATCAAAAAGGTCATTGTGCCACGTTTCTAAGTACGCACAGCCCGATCCCTTGCGCTTTCCTCCCTGATTTACCGCGACCAACAGATCGTTGTGCAACTTAAGGAATGGGATGACCCCTTGGCTTTCCCCATTCGTGCCTCCAATGTAACTGCCCGTCCCACGGACACTCGTCCACGATCCCCCTAATCCCCCCGCCCACTTGGACAACATCGCGTTTTCGGCCACCCCGCGCTGCATAATCGCCTCAATCGAATCGTCCACCCAGTACAGGTAGCAAGAGGAAAGTTGACTGTGATGGGTGCCGGAATTAAATAGCGTCGGCGTCGAGGAACAGAACCTACGACTCTTGTAGAGCTGATAGAGCTCAATCGCCCGAGCTTCCCGATCCTTCGGTTCCGCATGGAAAAGACCCATGGCAACACGCATCCAGAAAAATTGAGGGGTTTCCAACCGGCGTGAAACGTCCGCCTTTTTGTCCACGATCAGGTAACGATCGTACAAAGTCTGCACGCCTAAGAAGTCCAGATCCAGATCCGCCATCGGATCCAACGCCGCCGCTAACTTCTCGATGTCATACTTCTGCAGAAAAGAATTGTAACGGCGAATTTCGATGCCCCGCTGGATTGTTTCGGCAAACTTTCTTCGGTGAAAATCTCGCAACGCTCCGATCCCATCCCGCAAAATGTCCCAACTGAGAACCTCCTCGTAAATAAAGGTCATCTGGATTCGGCCAGCAAACTTGGCAAAGTCCGCGTCCTTCTCGATCAAGGTCTTGGCGTTGAGGCTGATGGTGTTGTTCAGGTCGGCCCGCTTCATTCCGTCGAAAATCGACCTCCGCAACTCCTTCTCAATCTCCCCCGACGAAAGGCAAAGATCCAACCCGATCGAGGCAAACTCAATCCGGGCCCGTAAATCCGCGCCATCCCATAGAAAAGTGGAACCATCCGCATTGGCTACCACCACCATTCCCTCCGCCGGCTCGGCCGGAGCTACTACGAGATCACCCCTCGCTTTACGCTCACGCTGATCGGCCCGCGCGGCGCGATAAATGATATAGCGTTCGGCTACCTTGTAGTGACCCGCACGCATTAACTCCTCCTGCACCAGATCCTGGACCTCCTCAATGTGCACCGTGGTTTGACCTAGCTCAGTTACCCGTGCGGTCACCGCCTGAGCAATCTGGGGGGCAGAAGAGGCGTCCAGCCGTAGAGCGAGAAACGCCTGACAAACAGCCACCTCAATCTTCGACTCGTTCCAAGGGACCGTCTGACCCTGCCGACGAATTAAACGGACGGTACACGCCGCGGGTTCCCCTGGACCCGGTGCCGTCGGCGGGCGCTCTCGTCGCTCTCCTACCAGACTGCGAGCCACGTCATAGGCATTGTTATCCACCAAGGTTTTTTCGACGAGTGTTTGCAAGTCTTCCACCTTAAGAAGCAAGGGTCTTTCGGCAAGAGCTTGTCGGGCGAGATTGCGACCAACTTCTGTACAAATTTTAGCAACCCACCGACGATTCGTCTCGGTAAAGATCGATTCCTGACCCTTCGCCTTGAGCCAACGAGCCAAGCTTCTTCCCACCATTTCGGCCACCTCCGAGAGCTGGAACGGATGACGCGACTCCCCATCAATCACCTCGATCTGAGGCATGTCCACTTCCACCGAATCCAAAGCCTCGCTCCACGCTTCCTGCTTACCTTCCGGAAGGTTGAGAAAACGCTTCATGGCCAAATCTACATCCACGTCACGCGGGTCCATCTTCATAATCCAGCCCTCCTCTTGTCCTTGCCGAAAAAATCAGAGCTCGTCGTCGTGCACTGCCGCCAATGCCGATGACTTCTGATATTCGGTCACTCTGCCTTCAAAGAAATTCTGCTCTTTCTTAATGTCCATCATTTCGGCCAGCCAAGGCAACGGGTTGGCCACGTCGCCCCGTAGGGGTTTCAACCCCACTCCCTCCAGGCGCCGATCCGCGATATAATCAATGTAGGAGAGGAAATCCTCCAAGCTCAAACCAACCGCGTTCACCGGCAGACAATCTTTGATGAAAGTCTTCTCCAACTCCACCGCCGTCGCCATGGTTTGGCGCAGCTCCTCCTTAAAATCCTCACTCCAAACATCACGATTTTCCTCCACCAGATCCATAAACAGGTTGCGGAACACCTCAATATGGTTCGACTCATCCCGCAAGGTGTAACGGAACATCTGTCCAATCCCGGGGAACTTGTTCTGCCGATACAAGGAAAGCACCATGCCAAACAACCCGTAGAACTGGGTGCCCTCCATGCACTGACCGAAGACAAAGATGTTTTTCGCGAGGAGCCGCTTGTTCTCCACCTGCGTCAGATCCAGATCCCGACGCAAATCGCGGGAAATGCCCGTGACAAACTCATTCTTCTTCACGATCGACTGCACGTCTTCAAACATCGCCTCACACTCGTGCGGATTGATGCCCAAGGAGCTGATCATATAGAGCAAGGAATCCGCGTGAATATTCTCCTCATGGGCGTGCCGACCCAGGACCAACTTCAACTCTGGCGCCGTCACCATCTCCCGAACCACATGCTGAATGTTATCGCCGACGATTCCCTCCGCTGCCGAAAAGTAGCCGATCCCCATTCGAATAATCCAGCGCTCCACGTCCGAGACCACTTTGTTGTCCTTCCACTGCTCGATGTCCTTACCCATGCCAATATCCTCCGGCTCCCAATGATTCGCCTTCATCTTGCGATAGAGGTCATAGGCCCAGGTATATTTCAAGGGGAGAAGATTGAAGGTCATCGTCTCTTTGCCCAAAATCACCTTCTTACCCGCAAAGGCAGCCTCCGCCTTTTTTTTGTCCAAAACGAACTTCCGTCCGCCAACCGTGAATTCTGTTTGCATCATAATGTTGTTATCCTTTTAGCTTCTGCTCAGACCGGGCCGAAACTCCAAGCAGAGGCCAATTTTTAGTATTATTTACGCTAATATACGTAAATACCCTGTTTTGCCCGCAACACCTTTGAGTTGTGTTGAATGTGTTCAAGGTGACTAGATGTAGTATGAGAATTTTACGTGTCAATAGACTTTGTGAAATTTTTTTATTTTGTGCGTATATGCCTAAAATAAAGGCAAATACAGGGCATTTGCCTAGCGGAGAGAGGGGTTCTCGCGCACCGACTTATTCACAACCGCAAAATTTTATCCGAGCAAAGAGGGTTTTCTACTGCGGAACGTGACAACCGCCCCCGCCATTTTTTTGGAAATATTTCTGATGATACTCCTCCGCTTTCGTGTACGGCCCGGCCCAATCCACCTGCGTCACGATCGGGCGCGAAAACTTTTTCTCACTCGTCAATCGATCGATCACATCCCGCACCTCACTCTCCTGCTCCCCTCGGGTGAAATAAATGGCCGATCGGTACTGGTCACCCACATCGGGCCCTTGCCGATTCAGGGTCGTGGGATCGTGTATCTTAAAAAAGTACTCCACGATTTTTTTTGTATCGGTTTTTTTCGTCTCATAAACCAGCCGCACCACCTCCGCATGGCCCGTGCCGTGCCCACACACATCCCGATAGGTCGGGCTCTTCGTCCATCCCCCTTCGTATCCCACCTCAGTGCTTCTCACCCCGGCAAACTTCGAAAATACCTCCTCCACTCCCCAGAAACATCCCCCCGCCACATCGATCGTCTCCATCGCCGGTGCTGCTCCCTCCTCCTGAAAACTCAACACTGCTGAATTAATGCAGTACCTCAATCCCGTCGGCTTCGGCCCGTCCGGAAAAACGTGCCCCAAGTGCATATCACAGCGCACGCAGTGCACCTCGGTTCGGGCCATTCCCAGATCGTGATCCGTCTGCTCTCCGATGTTCTCATCTGCAAACGGCTGAAAAAAACTGGGCCAGCCGGTACCCGAGTCGAACTTATCCCCCGCCCGAAATAACGGCAGCCCGCAGCCCGCGCACAGATAGACCCCCTTGGCATGGTGATCGTGAAAGACTCCGCAAAAAGCCCGCTCCGTCCCGGCGGTCCGGCCAATGCGAAACTGCTCCACCGTCAGTCGAACCGCCCACTCTTTGTCCGACCGCACCACTTGCGGCACTTCCCTCACAGGACCCGCTTTCCCGTCCTGCGTCATCAAACGCACCTGAACCACTCCGCCTTTTTTCATGTCTTTCTTTTCGCTCATCGCACCAACTTGCCCCGAAAACCACCATCCCGCCAGCCCGACAATCAATCCCATCCCCATCCAAAACTGCCTATGCCGCATCATTTTTCCAACCTACACCCGCCATCCTCAAAACAAAGGATCCGGATAAACCCCTTGGCCTACCAAGCCGCGAAGATACGCAGCCACCAGCTGCTTGTCCTCCGGGTAGGTCATGCCCGCCCACTTTGCCGCGGTTGGCAAAACTTTCACTTTCGCCCTCCCCTGCGTAATCCAGCCACCCACCGCATTCGGAATTAAATACTCCGACTTGTCAGATCCCCCCTCCTTTTGCAGAAAATTTGCAAAACCATCCTGAAGCAAAGTAAAGATCGAAGGCTGAAACCCCCAGCAGTTCATCGAGACGGGCGCATCCCCCT
>CAMCFB010000009.1 GCA_945874125.1 Verrucomicrobia subdivision 6 bacterium
AACCGAAACCTCCACTTGGATGGGTGTTCAGGCGGCCCAACAAGCTCTCGCTCATGCCAAGATTCAGGCCTCCGATTTAGATCTCATTTTGGTGGCGACCGTCACCCCCGACTCTTTTTTCCCATCGGCGGCTTGCCGCATCTCGGCCGGACTTGGGGCGACGGGTTGCCCCGCCTTTGACCTTCAGGCCGCCTGTTCTGGCTTTGTCTACGGAATGATTGTGGCCGAGCAGTTTCTACGATCGGGCGCCGCCCGGAATGTGCTCATTGTTGGAACCGAACGCCTCTCCTCCGTGGTCGACTGGAGAGATCGAAATACGTGCGTTCTTTTCGGGGATGGTGCGGGGGCAGTCGTTTTACAACAAAACGAGGCTTCTGGGGGTATCCTGGCTTTCGATTGGGGGGCGGACGGCGCCAGCGCGGATCTTCTTCATCTGCACAATCCTCAATCCCGCGGCCTCGCCACGAAACCCCCGGCTCCCCTCGCGCCCGACTGCATCGTCATGGCCGGGAAAGAGATTTTCAAACAAGCCGTCAACGCCATGGCCGATTCTGCTCTCCGCACGCTCCAGAAAGCCGGCGTCAACCTCGGCGACGTTCGGTGTGTCATCTCTCATCAAGCCAACATCCGAATCATTGATGCTCTGGTCGATAAGTTGAAATTCCCGCGCGAGCGTTGCTTCGCCAATGTCCATCGCTACGGCAATATGTCCGCCGCCTGTATTCCGGTGGCTTTGCACGAGGCGGGCTCTGAAATGCAGCTCCAAAAGGGGGACAAGGTTCTGCTGGTCGCTTTTGGCGGAGGCCTGACTTGGGCGAGCGCCTTGCTCGAGTGGTAAAATCCTCCACCAAATCTTCTGACGTAGGACGCATGGTCGCTGATTACGAGCGCGCCCTTCACGTGGAGGGCCGGCGCCATCTTGGTCTTTTTGCCCTGGAGGGGTTTCGTCTCATCGAGCGCGCCCTCGCGACCTCGACCCCGCTCACCCACGTTCTTTGTTGCGAATCGGCTCCTCGAGACCCTTCCCCTCGTTTACAAAAGATTCTCCAGCAACTTGCCCAGCAGAATCAGTCGGTTGTCTCGGTGCCCGACTCGATCATGGAAAGACTTCTGGAGGGGCGGACCCTGGGTCCCTTGCTCGCTTTGGCCAAGATTCCGGCCGCCCCGGACCTCGAAAAACTCTGCTCCCGTCGGTCCGTTGATATCTCCACGAAGTTTCTCGTTCTGGATGAGATGATGGATCCCGGCAACGTGGGCGCTTTACTTCGCACCGCTCACGCCATGGGGGTCGAGGCACTCATTGCTTTGGGTGGCACCGATCCTTTCCATCCTCGCGCCGCCCGAACCTCCATGGGCAGTGTATTTCGCGTGCCGATTTTGCGCCTGCCCAAGTTCGAGCCTCTTGTCGCGCTCTTTCATCAATATGACATTTTCACGATTGGGGCGACCAGTGACGCTCCTACCCTTCTGCCTCACGCATCCATCCCCCAAAAAGCAGTCGCCCTATTTGTTGGCAACGAAGGCAAAGGGCTCTCCCCCGCCGTTCGTTCCGCCTTAGATCTCCTCGTCGCCATTCCCATGAGCAACACCATCGACTCCTTTTCCATTAATGCCGCCACCGCCATCACTCTCTACGCCCTCAACCATCCCCACCGACCCAACCTGCCCTAATTTCTCTATCTCATTTGCCTATAACTATTTAAGATAATTTCCCGCTTTTTTAGGTCCTACCTAACCCCGAAAAATCGACCTGTAACTTATTGCTGTTCAACATCTTATGTGGGGTCAGACCCCATATAAATCATTGCCGGCCAACATTTTACAAGCGGATTTTTCGCTCTCTGCGTCAATCGCGGGCGCTCGACCGCTCTGACTCGGCGATCTCGCCAATCAAAACTTCGGCACATCTACGGCCCGCTCCCAAATGTTCCTGAAAACACGCCTTCGCCCGCCGACCCAACTCCTCCCGCTCCTCCCGATTCGCCAAAAGCTCACCCACCACCCTCTCCAACTCCTCCGCCGAACCAGCGACTCGAATCCCCTTGGTCTCTTCAAACTCTCTCCGCAGGGACTTGAAATTTTCCATGTGCGGTCCCGCCACAATCGCCCGACCATATCTCGCTGCCTCTAAAAAGTTTTGCCCGCCCGTCCCGCTGATCGTCTTGCCAATAAAAACCAAATCCGCGGTCGGATAAAGATCCCGCAGCTCCCCCGTCGTATCCACTAAGACAATTTCAGGATCGCTCCCACCCTGACTTTCTAAATCGGACCGCCGCATCACCCGTAACCCCGTTCCCCTTAACTCCGCCAGAATCGAACTCGTCCTCTCCACATGCCTCGGTACCAACATCAAGCGCAACTCCGGATGCTTTCCCCGCAAAGCCCGGACCAACTCCGCCAAAATCCTCTCCTCCCCTGGATGCGTACTTCCCCCCAAAAAGAGAACCTGCCCTTGATCCCACCCCGCCGCTTGCCTGACCTCCAACCCCTTCCCGGGATGATCCGATGCCAAGGCCGCCACATCATACTTCATGCTGCCCATCAAATGCAGGTGCTCCTCCGGAAATCCCGCCATGGCGAACCTCCGCATGTCCTCCGGACTTTGCACCCCAATCCAATCAAATAATTGAAGCACCGGACGAACAAAGCTCCGGGCAATCCGAAACAATCGGCGGTTCCTCCGCGACAACCTCGAGTTCACCAGAAAAACCTTCACCCCCATCTTTTCCGCCCGCCACAACATATTCGGCCAAATCTCATTCTCGACCAAGATCAGCGCCGTGGGACGAATCCGGCGAAAGGCCCGCAACATCGAGTAGTAAAAATCGGTCGGCGCATACACCATCCGCGTCTGCGGATCCAGGAGCGGCTCCCCCATCCTCCGCCCTGTCGGAGTTCCCGTCGTCAGCAAGATTCTTAGATTGGGACGCAGAGCCCGTAGTTCGCGGACCAAAACCCGCGCCAACAACATCTCCCCCACGCTCACCGCATGAATCCAAATCGGCCGCTTCGGATCCTTCAGCCACTCCTTCAAATCAGGCGGATAGTGCCCCAGCCTCTCCCCCAATCGCTCCCAAAACGGTTGTCTCCTCCAGATCAAATAGGTCAGATAAGGCCACGTCAGGGCAAACCCAATCGTAAAGAGCACATTGTACCCGATTTTTAGCAAGGGCTGGGGAATCGAACTCATGCTCTTGGATGCGCCTTTCCATACGCGCCCCGTAGCCGTTCCGTGGTCACCCGCGTGTAAATTTCTGTGCTGGTCAGCCTCGCATGCCCCAACAGCTCCTGCACCGCCCGCAAATCCGCGCCGCGCCCCAGCAGATGCGTCGCAAAACTGTGGCGCAACTTATGGGGCGTCAACGAAGGATCTAACTCCGCCTCCGCCAAATACTCCTTTAGATTCCTCTGAAAGACCCGCGCACAGAGACGCTCTCCCCGTGGCCCCAAAAACGCCGGCCCAGCCTCCCTCCTCCAAGACGCGGGCAACTTCTCAAAATAGTTTGCCATTCCCTCCCGCACCGCCTCCCCCAATACCACCAGTCGCTCCTTTCCCCCTTTCCCTTTTACCTTCAAGGTTCGTTTCCCCTCCTCATGAAACGCCCGCCAGGAGAGACTGAGCGCCTCTCCCAATCGCAAACCCGTCCCATAGAGCAGCTCCAATAAAGCCGCGTCCCGCCACCTCGCCCACGCCGGTTCTTTTCGGCCCGCTACTTTGCTCGGCTTTTTCTCCAGCAATCGGCCCGGGGCCGCCAAAAGATGAGCCATCTGCTCCTCACTCAGAAAACGAGGCAGACTTTTTCTCGGCCGCGGCAACCGCAACCCCGCCGCCGGATTGTCCGCTCTCTCCCCCCGTGATTGCATCCACTGAAAGAAAGTCCGCAACGCCGAAAATCGTAGCCGCACCGAGGCAGGCCCGTGCCGACCCTCCCCCGCCAACCCATGCAAATAAGCCCGACAATCCGATTCCTGTATGTGCTCCCACTCCCCTTTTCGTTTGGATTGAAACTCGGTCAGCACCTGCCCGTAATTTCGCACCGTATGATTCGATAGCCCACGCTCCTCCGCTAAGTGCCGAAGAAACGTGGCCGTCCGAGGATCGGCCACCTCGCTCGATTCAGTTTTCAGGCCGCCGCGCTGGCCCGGGCTTTGGCCGTCTTGGCACTCTTGGGCTTGCGCGGTTCCCGAGGGGGAAAGTCAAAAGAGACTTTCCCGTCTTTCCACATCAGGAAAGCGGAGAAAGGACGACGGGTCTTATTCGAAATAAATTTTTCCAGCAGGCCCGTCTTTCCGCTTTTCAGGAGCTCCTGCACTTCCGGAACAGATATCTCACGATTCAATATTTTCTTCGAAACCTTAAACGTGCAGGTCGAAGGCTTGGCCACACTATGCTCGCACACATAGCGAAGCTGGCTGGCAAACATATTCCCGCCACAAGCGGGACACTTTCCCAGCGACTCTTGGCCGGTGAAATCCAGCGTCCCCTCTTCCTCCCCCACGACCAACTCGATCTTCCGGCCCTCCCCTAACTTCAACCCCGCCGAAAAAGGCCGCCCCAAGCGACTTCGAAATCCGTCCACCAAACCCATCGTGCCCTTTTGCAGAAGCTCCAAAAACTCGTGCGCCTCGATCCGTCTGCCCGCCAGAACTTTTCTCACCGCGTATCCCTGATCCAAGGTCCGGTACTCCCGCAAGGTTTCTTCAAACTCCTGTCCAGTTTGGGGATCTTTAAAATCCAATTTTCTCAACACATGATCCTTATCCACAAACATCCGCGCCTTCTCCACAATGTCCCGTGTCACTTTTTGGATTTCGCGCATAAACTCCTCTCGCTTCATTCGCCCATGCTCCACCTCCTTCAGCTTATACTCCCACTCCCCCGTCATTTCCGGAGATTGCAAAATCTCGATTCCCAAAGCGTCCAAAGTCTCAAACAGCCCAAACGCCTTCGCCGTGGGCACCAATTCCCGCCCGATCCGCCGCACGTACTCCTCCGAGATCAACGTCTCAATCGTCGCCGCCCGCGTCGCCGGCGTGCCCAGCCCCCGCTCTCCCATCGCCTCCCGTAGCGCATCGTCATCCAACGTTTTTCCCGCTCCCTCCATCGCGCTCAACAGTGTCGCCTCGGTCATTCGCGCCGGTGGCTTGGTTTGCAGTCCCTCCGCCAAAATCGCCACCGTCTTCACCTTCTCGCCCTCCTCCACCGGCACCAAAAGTTTGCCCTCCTCGCCTCCGCCCTCCTCCACCGCCTCTTTCCCATACACCGCCAACCAGCCGGCCTCTTTTAAAATTTTCCCATCCGTCCGAAAGGCGTGCTCGCCCACCCGGGTGATTCGATTCGTTACCTCATAAATCGCCTCGGGATAAAACACGGCGATAAACCTCCGCACAATCGCCGCGTACACCTTCATTTCAATTTCATCCAGCTTCGCCGGAATCTGCATCGTCGGAATGATGGCAAAGTGGTCACTCACCTTCGCGGTGTTGAACACCCGCTTTGTCGGCTTTAACCAGCCACTCTTTAAAACTTTTTTGGAAAATTCGCCAAATTCACTCCCCTCGAAATTTTCTAAGGTTGTTTTGGCCACCTCCAGGTAATCCTCCGGCAAATACCGCGAGTCCGTTCTGGGATAGGTAATCGCCTTATGCTTTTCATACAGGGCTTGGGCGATCTGCAGCGTCCGCCGTGCCGATAGGCCAAAACGGCTATTCCCCTCCCGCTGCAGACTGGTCAGATCATAAAGCAGGGGTGAAAGCTGTCGCGCCGGTTTCTTTTCATCCTGCACCACCCCCGTCTTTCCCCGACAAGCTGCCACAATCTCCTCCGCCCGCTCTTTGCTCCACAACCGCTCGGGCTTTTGCTCCGCCCCCCGATCGGCCACCTTCTGATCCGCCACCTTCTCATCCAGCCACTTGCCCTCGTACTCGCCCGCCTTCGCCCCAAAGGTCGCATGCACCTCCCAAAAGTCTTTCGGCACAAAGGCCCGAATCTGCTTCTCCCGCTCCACTAAGATACTCAGCGTCGGAGTCTGCACCCGCCCCGCCGTAGTCAGAAAAAATCCACCGCCCTTCGAATTCAAGGCCGTTAACGCCCGCGTGGTATTAATTCCCACCAACCAGTCACTCTCCGAGCGTGATTTCGCCGCATCCAACAAAGGCTCCATCTCCTCCTCTTTTCGTAACTTGGTGAATCCTTCCCGAATCGAGGCGGGCGTCATCGATTGTAACCACAACCTCTGCACTTTTTTCTTACACCCCGCCGCCTCCATCACGTAACGAAAGATCAGCTCCCCTTCCCGCCCCGCGTCACACGCGTTAATCACCCCCGTCACATCTTTTCTTTTGAGCAGCTTCTGCAGAACCTCAAACCGGGGCGCCGTCCGCTCAATCACCTTCAACTTAAACTCCTCCGGCAAAAGAGGCAGACTCTCAAAGCTCCACTTCCCCTTTCCCTTGCCATACTCGGTCGGCTTACACAGCTCAATCAAGTGGCCGATGGCCGAACTCAGCACAAAATCCTCCGACTCCCAATACTCCCCCTCCTTCTTAAATCCAGTCAGCACCCTGGCCAAATCATTGGCCACGCTAGGCTTTTCCGCGATAATCAGCTTTTTCGCCATAGATTAGTCAATACGGGTGAAGTACTTACCGGGCATTTGTCGCACCCGATGCTTGAGTTCAAGCTTCAAAAGGGTGGCCGACACGACCGGTGATGGCAACCCGCATTTTCGCGTCAAAACATCCATATGCATCTCCTCCCGGCCCAACCCCTCTAACACCTTTTTCTCCTCCTCCCCCAAGTGACCCTCCGGCCGTGTGGGGGTGGGCATCTCCCCCGGCGGAATCAGAAACTCAAACTCCGCCAACACATCCTCCACCGACTCCACCAGTCGCGCCCCCTCCTTCAGCAACTGATGACAACCCCCAGACTGCGGATGATCAATTCGACCCGGCACAGCAAATACCTGTCTGCCCTGCTCCAACGCTTGCTTGGCCGTAATCATCGCCCCGCTTGCCCTGGCCGCCTCGATCACCAAAACCCCTTTGCTCAGCCCACTGACAATCCTATTCCGCATCGGAAACGTTTGCCGGTCAGGGGCCGTCCCCAAGCAAAACTCGCTCATCACACAGCCACCCTCTTCCACCATTTTTTCGGCCAAAGATCGGTTTTCGGCCGGATACATCTGATCCATCGAACACCCTAAGACACCCGCTGTCCTCCCGTGGGCCGCTAACGCCCCCTGATGCGCCGCCGTATCAATTCCCCGCGCCAACCCGCTGACCACCCCCACCCCGGCATAAGCCAACTGATATCCCAATTTTTTCGCGAGCTCGATGCCATACCCCGTCGCCTCCCTCGTGCCCACGATGCCCAGACACGCCCCCTTCACCGCTTTCATATCTCCACGATAGTAAAGCACCATCGGCGGATCATGAATTTCACGAAGCAACGGCGGATAGAGCGGATCCTCACAATCCACCACCTGCAGTTTCAAATCGGCGATTCGCTTGAGCTCGGTCGCCAGATCAAAACTCTTTTCCCATCCGCGAATCGATTCCGCCACCGCTTGCCCCACCCCATCCACCGCCGCCATTTTTGCGCTCGGCATCCCGCACAATTTTTCCACCTCCCCAAATACCTCCCGCAACTTTCTCACCTTCACGGGCCCCACCAACCGCAGGGCGTTGAAGATGAGATAGGCCTCCGTCCTCGTCATCCCTTGGGGAGTTTTCCCTCCCGCACTTCCTCCAAAGCGAGCTGTATTTTTTTCTCGGTCACCCCCGTCACCAGATCCGCTTTCCCGATTTTTCGCAACAGCACCCACCGAATTCCCTGGGTGGTGGCCTTCTTATCGCGCTCCATCACGGGCGACAACCGATCCCAACGCAATTCGGGATGAGTCACCGGCAAGCCGTGAGCCCGAATCGCCGCTTTCAGCTTCTCCGCCGCCTTTTTCTTAAATCGTCGCGCCTTCACCGAAAGATGCGCCGCCACCACCATGCCAATCGCCACCGCCTCCCCGTGTCGCAACCCCTCATATCCCACGACCCCTTCCAGACCGTGCGCCACCGTATGACCAAAATTTAAGAGCGCTCTTTTTCCTTTCCGATCCATTTCATCTTCCCCGGCCAACTTCGCTTTAATTTCCACGCACCGCTTCACCACCTTCTTCATCGAGCGAGGTGGCCCCTTCGCCAGCGAACCAAACAGCTTGGAATCCGCAATCGCGCCATATTTAAGAACCTCCGCCATTCCGGCTCTTTTTTCGGCCAAGGGCAAGGTCTCCAGCCATCGCAAATCGGCCAGCACCGCTTTGGGCGGATGAAAAGCTCCCACTAAATTTTTGCCTTCGGGCAGGTCGATGCCGGTTTTCCCACCCACACTACTATCCACCATGGCCACGACAGTCGTGGGAATCTGAATCACCGGCAAACCGCGCAAATAAGTCGCGGCCACAAATCCAGCCAAGTCCCCCGTCACCCCGCCCCCCACCGCCACAATCCATCCGTCCCGGGTCAGACCCGCACCCGCCAGCTGACGCACCACTCGACCATACTCCTCGACCGATTTCGACCGCTCCCCCGCCGGAATTCTCACCCGTATTACGCGCGAAGCCCTTTTTTCCAGCCAAGCAAAAATTGCTAAAGTAAGTGGCAGCGCGGCAATGCCCTCATCCACCAGCATGGCCACGGGAACTTTGGTCGGAAGATGAGCCTGCAAGCCTTGGGGGAGGATTTTGTCACCGATGTAGACCGAATACATACCTGCTGCCGATTTCACTCGAACCCGCTGGGCACTCATAACAACCTTTCTATGCCAACCCTTGGGCGGGACAAGTCGCCCATTTTCAACCCACCCGCCCCAACTAGGATCAAAATACACCTCATGAATAGGGATTAAACTGCCAAAACCGCAAAAAGGTTCGCTTTTAATTTTCAGGCCCAAAGCTCAATCTCAAAAATCCGCCCCACAACCCCTTGCCCATCAACATCTTGCGTGGGGTCGTAGGTCATATAAGTCGTTTCCCATCAATACTTTGCAAGGCGATTTTTCGAATTTGGGGTCGTAGGTCGGTTGCCTGCGCCTCAGATTCAGATAAGTTAAACATCCTTTGAAAAAAACCCCGCCCCAAGCTCAGCCCCTTCAAGACACCCAATCCTCGCCCGATACCCGAAATCTCCGGATCGATAAGGTCGGCGTCAAAGGTCTCCGCTACCCCATCCTCGTCCGCGACCGCGCCCACGCGACCCAAAACACCGTCGCCACCGTCTCCCTCGCCGTCGATCTCCCCCACCAGTTCAAAGGCACCCACATGAGCCGCTTCCTCGAAGTTCTCCAAGAACACGGCAGCCTCATTCATGTCGAAAGCATTCCCGCCATCCTCCGCGCCCTCCAACAACGCCTCCAAGCCGACTCCGCCCACCTCGAACTCGACTTTCCTTACTTCATCGAAAAAAAATCTCCCGTCACCGCCTCCCCCGGCCTCGTCGACTATCAGATCCACTTCGACGCCTCCCTCCATGGAAAAGATCTCCGCTTCAAAGTCGCCGTCACCGTTCCCGTCACCACTCTCTGCCCATGCAGTAAAGCCATCAGCGAGCGCGGCGCCCACAATCAACGCGGCCTCGTCCGCCTCGAAGTCACCTTCGGCAAAACCGTTTGGATCGAGGATCTCGTCACCCTCGTCGAATCGTGCGCCAGCTCCGAAATCTTCTCCCTCCTGAAACGACCCGATGAAAAACACGTGACCGAACGCGCCTACGACAACCCCGTTTTCGTCGAAGACCTCGTCCGCGCCATCTCCCTGCGGTGCGACTCCCACCCCGACATTAACTGGTACCGCGTCGAAGCCGAAAATTTCGAGAGCATCCACAATCACAGCGCCTACGCCATGATTGAGCGCGGCTAAGGCCGCCCGCGTCATCCCCCTTTTTCCCATCGGCACACCCTCGGGCTTTACCCTATCGTATCGTCATGTCCCCTGTCCTCCTCATCGCCATCCTCGTCGGACTGGCGGGCCAAATTGTCGACGGCACCCTCGGCATGGCCTACGGCGTCACCTGCTCCTCCTTTCTCCTCGCTCTCGGCACCGCTCCCGCCCTCGTCAGCTACTCGGTCAAAGTCTCTGAAATTTTCACCACGGGCGTCAGCGGCATCAGCCACCTCTTCCACCAGAACGTCAACAAAACCCTCTTCCTCGAATTGTGTATTCCCGGAGTGTTAGGGGGCGTCACCGGCGCCTACCTTCTTTCCAATTTCCCTGGCGAAATGCTGAAACCTTGGATTAGCGGTTATCTCATCCTCATGGGCGGCTACATCTTTTGGCGCGCCAACCACAAGCCCATCGCCGTCGACCCCAGCGCCACCCGAGCCATCCCCCTCGCCCTCACCGGCGGATTCCTCGACGCCGTCGGCGGAGGGGGCTGGGGCCCCGTCGTCACCTCCACTCTCCTCGCCAAAGGACACCAACCCCGCTACGTCATCGGCTCGGTTAATATGGCCGAATTTTTTGTCACCCTTAGCCAAGCCCTCACTTTCTTCTTTTTCTTAAAATTAGAAAACCTGCCCATCATCGCCGGCCTCATTCTCGGGGGCGTCATCGCCGCGCCCTTCGCCGCCAAGATCTGCAAAATCTTGCCCGCCAAAACCATGATGCGGCTGGTGGGCGTCCTCCTCGTCGTCGTCAGCACGCACACGCTTCTCCGCGCTCTGGGCAAAATCTAGCCCCTGCCCGCCCTTTCCCCATGCTCACGCTTTCTCAACTCAGCAAATCGTTCGCGGGTCGCACTCTCTTCAGCGACGTCTCCCTCCAAATTAACCGCGAAGACCGCATCGGGCTCGTCGGCCCCAACGGCGCGGGCAAATCCACTCTCTTCTCCCTCATCCTCGGCGAGGCCAGCCCAGACGAGGGACGCGTCACCCTCGAAAAAAATGTCACCATGGGCTTTCTCCCGCAAGAGTCCGCCCCCGCCGGAAATGAAACCATCCTCGAACTCGCCTGCGCTACCTCACCCGAAATGTCCCGCGTCCAGCAAGCCATCCAGCGGCACGAAGCCGCCGGCACCTTGGAAGACCCCGAGTATCACGAGGCCATCGACACCTTCACCGAACTCGGCGGCTGGCAACTCGAACCCCGCGCCAAACAGATTCTCAGCGGCCTCGCTTTTCGGGATGCCGACTTCACCCGCAAAGCCAAAGCCCTCAGCGGCGGTTGGATCATGCGCGCCCACCTCGCCCGCCTGCTCGTGCAAGAGCCCGATCTCCTCCTCTTGGACGAACCCACCAACCACCTCGACCTCGAATCCCTCGTCTGGTTTCAAGAGTATCTGCGCAACTACCCCGGCGCCATTCTCATGATCTCCCACGACCGCGAGTTTCTCAACCAACTGGTCGGCTCGATCGTGGAAATCTCCCAAGCCAAACTGCACCGCTACCGCGGCAACTACGACAAGTACGTCGTCGAAAAAGCCGCGCGGGAAGAGCAACACCTCGCCGCCTACAAGAATCAGCAAAAGGAGATCGCCTCCCTCCAGCAGTTCGCCGATCGCTTTCGCGCCAAAGCGAGTAAAGCCTCTCAAGCTCAGAGCAAACTGAAACAGATCGATCGGATGGAGAAAATCGAAGCCCCCGTCTCGGCTACCCGCTCCATTAAATTCACCTTTCCCCAGCCCGTCCGCAGTGGTCTCCGCGTCATCACGCTCAAGGAGGTCGCCCACACCTACTCCAATACCGACGGCTCAGGCGATCTTCCCGTCTATCGGAATCTCAACTTCGAGGCCGAGCGCGGCCAACGAACCGTTCTCGTCGGCCCGAACGGCGCGGGCAAATCCACCCTGCTCAAACTTTTGGGGGGCGCCCTGCCCATCCAAACGGGCGAACGCCTCTTAGGCCACAACGTTCGCGTCGGCTACTTTTCCCAGCACCGCGGCGATACGCTCAATATGAATCACCAAGTTCTCGAATCTGTTCTTCACTCCCCCAACCCCGTCAGCGAGCAAACCGCCCGCACCGTTCTCGGTTCCTTTCTCTTTCGCGGGGACGATGTTTTTAAAACGGTCGGCGTCCTCAGCGGCGGAGAAAAATCCCGCCTCGCCCTCGTCAAACTCCTCCTCGACCCGCCCAACCTTCTCTTGATGGACGAGCCGACCACCCATTTGGATATCGGCTCCATCGATGCCCTCATCACCGCCCTCCGCCAATATGAGGGCACCCTGATCTTCATTAGCCACGATGTTCACTTCATCCGCGCCATGGCCACCACCGTGCTCCACATCAGCGCCGGTCACCTTACCCCCTACGCGGGGGATTATCAGTACTACCTCGACAAATCCTGCGCCACCTCCGAACGTGCCGCCCTGACGGCGGGGGAGCAGCTCTCGAATGCTCAGCCCATCGCCCCGCCCAGACCGGCTCCCTCCACCTCGTCCGAGAAAACCCCCACCCCGCGCAAAAGCAAAGAACAGAAACGAGCCGAAGCCGAAGCCCGCCAAGCCAAAAGCCAACTCAAGAAACAACACGCCACCCAAATCGCCGACTTGGAAAAAAGAATTCTCGCCCTCGAAACCCGCCTCGCCGAAATCACCGCCGAACTGGAAAAACCAGAAACCTACCAAGCCAACGGAGCCGCGGTCACCCTCAGTCGCGAATCGGTCAACGTCAGCGCCACGCTCGAACAACTGATAGCCGAAGGACTTCTCCTCTCCTCCCAGACCACGGAAGATTAGACCCGCCTCGACCCACTTCCTAGCACCGCCACCGGCAGATCCCTCCAGCAAGTGGTATACGCGGGCGACCTCTGCCCACTCTTCATCCGCCAGCGTTGGGGCGAATGTTTCGAGCCCATCGAGCCTCGGGTAATGACAGGATTTTTTCGGTCCCCTAACCGCTGATTGATCCGATCCACAATCGCATCCACTTCTCTCTGCGCTTTTCTCACTCCATCCAAATCCAAGCACCCCTGCACCGCCTCCGACCGAACCAGACCAGTCAAACTCACCCCTGTCTTCTGGTACCGATACCCTTTCCGATAGATTTCGTGCAACAACTCCCGCGCTCGCCCCATCAACTCACTGGTGGAAGCGGTTGGTTCATCCAAATTCAATCCCGCCGCCGGACAGTACTGCGCCTCCCCCGCCCGGAACCGATTCGTCTGCAAAAACACGTCGATCCGAGAAGCCCGCAAACCAAACCGCCGCACCTTCTCGCTCGCCCGGGCCACATGATGGGCCAGCGCCTCCTCCACCTCCTCCAATCTCTCCAGCGGCGTGCCAAAGGAGCGACTCGCCATCACTCCCTTGCGGTCGGGCGGAATCTCCTCCCACGGCAAACAGGAAACCCCGTTCATCTCCCACCACATCCGCTCTCCCACCACTCCCAAACTTTTCCGGATCTGCCGTGAATCCGCTCGCCGAAACTCCGCCGCCGTCCGAATTCCCAACCCCGCCAAGCGCCCGGCCAGCCGCTTGCCCACCCCCCAAAGCCCGTCACACGGCACTCTCTCCATCCATTTCTCCAAATCTGCCACCGCGTCCAGATCGAACACCCCTCCCGTCTCCTCCCGCCTCTTTTTGGCTTCCCGATTGGCGAGCTTGGCCAACATCTTTGTCCCTGCCAGCCCGATGCACACCGGAATCCCCGTCCACCGCAACACCTTCGCCCGCAAAGCTCGCGCCTCCGCCTCGCCAAACTCCTGCGGCAACTTCAAAAAGGCCTCGTCAATCGAGTACACCTCCATCTCCACGGCCGACTCCCGCAAGATCGACATCACCCGCGCCGACATATCTCCATACAAGGTGTAGTTCGAACTGAACACTTTCACCCCGTGCTTCTGGATGACCCCCTCCTGCTCATGCCTCGGCGCCCCCATCGGAATCCCCAAGGCTTTCGCCTCCTCACTTCGCGAAATAATGCACCCATCATTATTGGAAAGAACGACCACCGGCTTGCCGGACAAAGAAGGCGCAAAAATCCTCTCGCAGGAACAGAAGAAATTATTGCAATCCACCAACGCCAACCGCTGCTTCATCTCTACCTCGCCGGATGAATGACAAATGCCACCACCCCCCAAATAACCAACTCCTGATCCCCCGAAATTTCCATTCGAGGAAATTGCTCGTTCGCCGCCTCCAAGTAAATCCGCCCCTCAAAACTTCGAAACCGCTTCACCGTGAACTCCCCATCAATCATCGCCACCACGATCTTTCGGTCCGTCGGAGCCAAGGAGCGATCCACCACCAAAATATCCCCCGACGCAATTCCCGCGTCTTGCATCGACTCCCCCTTCACCCGCACAAAAAAAGTTGCCGCGGGATTCCGAATCAATTCCTCATTTAAATCGATCGACCGCTCCAGGTGATCGTCCGCCGGCGAAGGAAATCCCGCCTGCACTCGGGCCGAGAAAAGGGGAAGGCTCAACTCTGTCCGCCGGGCAAAAGGTATCGGAGCATCCACTTTCATCCGTTCACTTTACCCCCACCCCACGCCTCGTCCAGTGACGAAAGCCTGCCACTCGCACCCAAGATTATCCTCTGGTTGCTCTTCCTCGTTTTTTCTAAGATTCCTGCATGCCTTCGGCCCCCAGTGGCTTTCGAATCCCTAGCTCGGCTTGGATCTGGATTGCCATCCTCATCTCCGCTGCCTCCAACTCGATTGTCGCCAAACTGCACGATCTCGGGGCCTGTCATCTCGCACCCGACGGCAAAAACCCGATCAGCTTTTGCAACATCTTCTTCACCGGCAGCGTCGTCGCCTTTTTCACGCTGTTCCTCACTCACCCAAAAGAGGTTCGCCCCACGAACCTGCGTGGGTACTCCACCCAAGAGTGGTGGCTGACTCTCATCTCCGCGGCACTGGCCGGCGCCATCGCCCCGATTATGTTCTTCAAGGCATTGGCCGAAACCACCGTGACCAATGTGGTGCTCATTCAAACGATCGAAATTCCCATGGTGCTGGCCCTGGCTTGGCTCTTCCGCCGAGAACGCTCCAGCCCCACCGCCATCGCCGGAGCCATGATCGCCCTCACTGGGGTCGCTCTGACTGCCCTCATCGGCCACGAGGGACAAATCCATCTCATGCGGGGCGATATCTTCACCATGGTGGGAACTTTCAGCGGCGTTTTGGCCACCCAACTCAGCCGAGGTGTTTTGCAAAGAATGTCCCCGATCCTCTATGGCATCATCCGAAATAGTCTTGGCTCCGTCCTTTTCGCCCTCATCGTTTTGCGTGTGTATGGACCGTCCCACTTCGGTGAAGTTTTTACCCCTTACTTGTGGAAGTGGACCCTCGTCTACGGCTCCATCGTTGTCGTTGGAGGACAACTGACCTGGCTCCGAGGGGTCCGGGATGCCCACGCCAGTGATATCGCCCTAGCCGTCGCTTTTGGTCCGGTGGCGGGAGTCCTCTTCGCCTACCTTATTCTCGGCGAAAAACCCACCCTGGCTCAGTATGTCGGGGGTGCCGTCATTATGTGCGGTGTCGCCCTTCATCTCATCTCGGAACGCAAATCTGCCATCCCCAGCCCCGAATCCATTTCGAACTCTGCCTTTCGCGGAGTCTAATCCTCCGCCCGCGTTTTCGTTACACCAGCGCCACCAATCGGGCAGGGCCGCCCGAAGAGCCCGCAACCATGGGCCCACCTGCAATCAAGAAGGCGCCCGTGGCAGGAAGCCGATCCAAGCGAGCCACACACTCCATTCCCCAATGCCCGGCTCCCAGCCATTGGCAGTGCACGGGAAAGTCAGCCGCCGGACCATAATCCAGCGAGAGGGTATCGACACAGATCCCTTGAATCCTCCTTTCGCGTAAAAGAAAGTCGGTTGCCTCTTCATGAAATCCCGGGAAATGCATCACCCCTTTTGCATCTGCATTTCTGAACTTCTTGGTTTGAAGATGCTCCTCCCAACCGCTCCACATGGCCACGATTCCGCCCTCCGGCAAGGATCCATACTTTTTTTCCCAGTTCTTCAGATCCTCTGGGGTCAATCGGGCGTCGGGATTTCGACTCGCTTCAGCCCGGATATCGACCACCGCCAGCGGCCCGACGAGGTCAGAAATAGAAATCTGATCGGCACTCTCCTTGCCACCAAAATGCAACGGCGCGTCCATGTGCGTGCCGGTGTGCTCGTCGATCGACCAGTGATAGGCATGGTAACCAGGGGGTCTGGGTCCGACGTTATGATCCTCAAGTTTCAATTGAGGCTTGCCGGTGAAGGTCGGGAAATCGGAAGTAATGCGATGCGTCAGATCGACTACCCTGGAAAACGAGAAGGATTTAGCAGCCTCCGCCTTGGCAGAAATTGGCAGCAGGGCGCCAGCCGTGACTGCCGCCGCGCGCTGAAGAAAAGATCTCCGGCTTAGTTTTTCAGCCACGAACTCCCGGCAGTTGGGCAGACACATGACCTCACTATCCCTCGTCTCCCTCCCCCCGCAATCCCCGACTGTTTTTAGAAGCTATAGACGACTTCCGCGCCGGCATAGTAAACCGGACCATCGGAAGGAGACCCATTGTCGGTGGCGAGGCCGTTCGCCGAACGATAGATGGTCCCTCCCCAATCCATCCGGTACTCCGCCCGCAGAAGAAGATTATCGATCACGTTAAATCCTGCCGTCAGGGTATACTCCCATAAAGACTCGCCCGTCACGTGCTTGCCTGAAATTGAAGAAGCCGTGCTGGCGGTCCCCTGATTGCCGAACACCCGGGAGCTATTGCTTCCCAAAAACTCAGCCCGACTGCTCAAGCTGAACCAGTCGTTGAACTGGTATTTGGCATAGGTTCCTGCGCCGTACCAGCAGGCATTGACATTTCCCGACCCGCCTCCCGGACGACTAAAGGATCCGGAGTTGTTTCCCAGCAACGCATTCAAGCCGAGCAGCAATTTCTCCTCTGCGAATTGGGGGACCCAGGTGCCCCAACTATTATAGATGAGATAGTAGGCCGATTCGTAGGTCGCATTCGGTCCCGAAAGATAGGAGGGCGTAAGGCTCTCCAGCTCTGATCCGGTAGCAGTATTGTTATCCGATCCCGTGCTGTACTGAAAATTATTGCTCCATGTAGCATTGCCCCCAGGGGCCGTCACATTCAGTGCCGCCAGGAGCGCCACGCCATCGCCCACATTCGGATTGGTAGTCGTGTTGTTGTCGCTGTTGGATCCGTTGACCACCCCCAGTTTTCCCTCAAGGGAATCATCAAACCGATAGGATGAAAGAAGACCCGTGTAGTACAGGGGCATGACATTAAACAAAAGCCCGAATGTCGTGTTCATATTCGCCGGACGCTCCATCACCTCGTAACCCAGGATCGAAACAAACTTTCCCACCTTGAAGTCCCAGCCATTGCCCACTGGGGCTCGGATCGAAATATACGCTTGCTCAAGAAAGAGAGAGTTGGAGTCCATCGACGTGTTCGCATCGTTTCCAGCGGTACGGTTGGCAAAGTAGGTCGCATCCTCCCCGATCATGATGTCCGCGCGGAACCCTGCTTGAGCTCGATTCTCTGAACTCAAGGGCCTCTCCAAGGCCAACTTGAGCGCATAGAGATTGAAATCTCCGTTTTGGGATGTGTCCTCGCTGAAACGCCCGTTAATATTGGATTGGTTTGCCGTTCCGGCAAAATTATAGCTGTAACCCGCATCCACATACCCACTCAGCTTAATGCCCTTCTGCGCCGTCTCGACAAAGTTGTTCTGAACCATTTTTTTGGTGTCTTGAGCCGAGGCTTCGGGAGCACTGTCTCCCATCAAGGGTGTCGTTGCCGCCGCAAAAGTGATGAAGAGGATGGAGCCAATTTTGTTCATGAATACGTTCCCTTTCTTTTTTCAAAAGATGTGACATCAAAATTAGAGAGTCGAGCCGTAGCGGTGTGATTATTCACACCGTCCTAGATCAATTTTTCAATCCAGCCGCCAATAGCGCAAAGTGCCGTCCCGTTTTTCCCTTTTCCGCGCGATAGGAGTAAAATTTCTGAGGATCAGACGCTGTGCAAAGTTTTGTGTCCACAATTTCGCCCACACCCTCCACTCGTAACTGCCGCACGATCTCCTCCGCAAAAGGCACATCATAGTGTGGCGGCCGAATGCATGGGCCCAATACCGCCACCATCTTTTCGGAATCGCAACCAAACTTCTCCCTCATGGTTCGGATGGCTACCCTCACCACCCCCAACTCCGTCCCCTTTCTCCCACTGTGCACTAACCCGATCGCTCCCGTCTGGCCACAGTACAGCCAGACCGGCCCGCAATCCGCCACCCGAACGACCAGAGCAAGCCCCCTCTCTCCCGTCACCAGCCCGTCGACCGATGGAATCACCCGACCTGTCTCCCACTTCGAAACGACCGCAACTCCCGATCCGTGCGTCTGCTCCCCCATCACATAGTTTTCAGGCAAACCCGCTTCCTGCAAAATTCTAGGCACATCCCCCAACATCAGCGGCGGGTCGGAACGCAGGGTAAAAGCGTGCGATAACCCTCTCGCACTCAATTCAGGAAAGCGGAGAAAATTCACTGACCCGGCTGCAGCCCCACCGCGGCCGATGCCTGCATATTCACCTTCGGCTTCGGACCGGCCGACGCCGAAGCGGGCACCGCCGGCGGATTCTTCGGACCAAAGGGCGTCGCCGTCGCCCGCTCCAGCGCCGCCACCGCCACATTGTAATCAAATCTGCCCTGCAACTCGTTGAACTGGGCCTGCGTCAAATTCGATTGCGCATTGATAATATCCAGCTGGATCCCTGCCCCCACATTGAACCTTGCCTCGGCCAAACGCAGGCTCTCCCGTGACTGCTCCACATTTCGCTGCTGCGACGTGACCAGCTCCTTCGCCTCCTCCATCTTCACCACCGCGTCCCGCACGTCGCTTTCCACCAACCTGCGCTTCTCCTCATACGCCACCTCCGCCTTCCGAATCTGCGCCTTTAATTGCATGAATCTCCCGGTGCTCAACATCCCGTCGAACAAGGTCCACGTACCATTGATCGTGGCCACGGGCCCTTGAAAGCTGTCCGTAAAAGAGGAGCTGCCTGGATTCTGAATCACATCGTACCCGCCCGATCCCGTAATCTTGGGGATAAATGCCTCCTTTTTGGCTGCCTCGAAAAGTTTGCTCTGAATTTCAATCTCCTTTTTCACCGCCCGCAGATCGCTCCGGTTCTGCACTGCGTTGCGCAAAGAGGCCGTCAAATCGGTTTGCACCGGTTGATACGGCAGGTCCCCCTCGACAAACACCGGCGGGGTCCAGTCCGCCCCCGAATCGATCGGGTAATCCAGCGCCATGATCCGCGCCAACTGCACCTCCGCCACCCGCTTATTATTTCGGGCCCGAATCAATTGCGGCATGTTATTCGCCAGCTCCACATCCGCCGTCAGTACATTAAACTTGGTCACCGTTCCCGCTTGAAAACGCTTCTGCTGGGAAGATAACTGCTGCTTTTTCAAATTCACCGCCTCGGTCTGCACATCGATCAACGCCCGATTCAGCAAAACCGCGTACACATTTTTTCGCACCTCCAAAATCACCCGATCAATCGTATCCCGGAGCAGAAGCATCGACTGACTTTCCGACATCCGCGCCGCTCGTGTTCGGGAAAGGGCGGCCCCTCCATCAAAAAGCAGCTGCGTTACCCTCACCCCCGCATTCCAATTCAACTCATCCAAAGCCAAGAAGCCCGCATTGACCAGCAACCCGTTCAACTCTTTCGACTGATACTCAAAATTTCCCGCCGCCGTTACCTTGGGCAAAAGAGCGCTTCGCACCTCCACCGCCACTCCCTCTTTTCTTTTCACCTCCTCCTTCGCCTGCCGAATTTCCGTGTTCTGCTCCAAGGCCAACGCCACGCACTGAGCCAAATCCAGTCGCTTGCTCGTAAACTCAGGCACCGCCGATGCGCTGGCTAGGGGAAGTGTCACCTCCACCCCCTCTTGGGTTTTCTTCTCTTGGGCCAGCAACGGGCACAGCCCCAAAAAAAGAAGCGCAAAAATTCTAATTCCGTGGCAGTTCACGACAGTAGTTCTCCATCACCCGATAAATCCGAACCCACGCATCCTGATCTTTTTCCTCCAGCTGCGTTAAAATTGCCCCCAAATGGTGGCGCAACTCCCCTTGCAACCTCGCCATCAACTCTTTTCCCTTAGCCGTGATCTCCACCAATTTTTGCCGCCGATCCCCTTTTTGCGCCTGCCTTCTCACCAGCCCCACCGCCTCCAAACGATCCACCAACCCCGTCGTGGCCGAGGTCGCATGCCCCATCCGCTTGGCCAACATCCCCATCGGCACCCCCGACTCCAAACCCAAAAAGCCCAAAAGCGTAAATTGGGGAATCGAAAGCCGCTTGGTTGAGGTTTGCCGTAAAAGATCGACCAAAAACCGCCTCTGCAGAAGGGTGGCAATCCTTTCCAACTCCAGAACACGGGGATCGAATACCCCCGTAAATCCGTTCTGTGGATATTTAGTCATGTGAAATATATACTCAATGAAATATCCAGTGCGCACAAGTACCGATAAGTACGTATAATTGGTCCGAAAAACGTTGCCCGCCACGCCCTCACGACTATTTTCCAACAACTCACCATGGCAAACCTCTTTCTGGAACAAGCTCTCCCTCTCAGTCTGGTCGCCGGCTTCATTGGTCTGGCCGCCGCTTGGGGCCTCATTCAGTGGATTCGCTCCCAACCCGATGGCAACGACCGCATGCGGGAAGTCGCCGCCGCCATTCAAGAAGGAGCCGCCGCCTATCTGAATCGCCAGCTCCAAGCTGTCTCCGGCATCGCCCTCCTTCTCTTCATCGCCATCTGCTACTTCAAAAATCTCCCCACCGGCATCGGCTTCCTCGTCGGGGCCGCCTGTAGCTTGATCGCGGGCTTTGCCGGAATGCGGATCGCCGTCATGGCCAACGTCCGCACCGCCCAAGCCGCCACCCTCGGTCGTACCCCCGCCCTCCGCAACGCCTTCAACGGGGGCGCCGTTACCGGCCTGCTCGTCGTCGCCCTGGCTCTCCTCTCCATCGGCGCCTTCTACATGATTGCTTCCAAATATCTCGGCCTCCGTGCCGCCATCGACAGTCTCACCGGCCTCGCCCTCGGTGCCTCCCTCGTCAGCGTGTTTGCCCGGCTCGGCGGAGGCATCTACACCAAAGCGGCCGACGTCGGGGCCGATCTCGTCGGCAAGATCGAATCGAAACTCGAAGAAGATGACCCCCGCAATCCCGCCACCATCGCCGACAATGTCGGTGATAACGTGGGCGACTGCGCCGGCATGGCCGCCGATGTCTTTGAAACCTACGCCGTCAGTCTGATCGGGTGCGTTCTCGTGGCCTACCTCACCGTCTTCGGTGGCGATGGCCAACCCGAACCCGCCGCTCTCAGCTACCCCTTCATCGTGGGCGGCGTCTCCATTCTCTCCGCCATCCTTGGCATCCTCACGGTCAATTTCGGAAGTGGCAACCCAACCCGCCTCCTCAGCTTCGGAGTCCTTGTCAGTGCCCTGGCCTCCGCCGCCGCGCTTTGGCCTCTCACCCAAATCTTTTTTCCCAACGGCCTGTCCCACGACGGCCAGATCGCCTCCACTCTGGGGATCTACTTGGCCTCTTTGGTTGGTCTTCTCATGACCTTTGTCGTTCTCCTCATCACCAACTACTACACCTCCACCCACTACTCCCCCGTTCGTAATATCGCCAAAGCTTCCGAAACCGGCCACGCCACCAATATCATCGCCGGCCTCGCCATTGGCTCCCACGCCACCGCCCTCCCCGTCGGCTTCATCGGAATCGCCATTCTCCTCAGCTACCACTTTGCCGGTCTCTACGGCATCGCCATCGCCGTCATGGCCATGCTCTCCATGGCCGGGATCGTCATCTCTCTCGATGCCTTCGGCCCCATCACCGATAACGCCGGCGGCATCGCCGTCATGTCCGGCATGCCTAAATCAATTCGGGAACGAACCGATGAGCTCGATGCCGTTGGCAACACCATGAAAGCGGTGACCAAAGGATACGCCATCGCCTCCGCCGGCCTCGCCTCCCTCGTCCTTTTCGGAACCTACGTGCAGGAGCTTAAGGCCCACTTCGCCGCTCTTGGAACTGCTATGCCTAGCTTGGAGTTCTCTCTCACCGAGCCCAAGGTCATCATCGGCCTCTTCATTGGCGGCCTTCTTCCCTTTGTTTTCACCGCCCGTTCGATGGATGCCGTCGGCGTGGCCGCAGGTGCCGTCGTGCGCGAGGTTCGTCGCCAACTCGCCGCCAAGCCCGGCATTCTCCTCGGCCACGATAAGCCCGACTACGGAACCTGCGTCGATATCGTCACCAAAGCTGCCCTTCGCCAGATGATCATCCCCGCCCTTCTCCCCGTCGTCTTCGTCGTCGGCGTCGCCGCGATTCCGGGCCTCGGACCCGTTGTCCTCGGCGGGGTGCTCGTCGGTACGATCGTCACGGGTCTTTTTGTCGCTATCGCCATGACCTCCTCCGGCGGCGCTTGGGATAATGCCAAAAAATATATCGAAGAGGGAAATTATGGCGGGAAAGGTTCCCCCGCCCACGCCGCTGCCGTCACCGGAGATACGGTCGGGGATCCCTACAAAGACACCGCTGGCCCTGCCATCAATCCCATGATCAAAGTCGTCAACATCGTCGCCATCCTCATCATTCCAATTTTCTTTTAAGCCACCGATCCCACCGTCTCCTCCGTCACCGGCGGTACTCTCCGGCCCGTCCAAACTCGCCAGATCACATTTGCGCAGGCCCCTAACACCAGCACCACCAACAGGAGAAAAAATCCCGTGACGCCCGCGTTGACCCCCTGCGCCGCGGCCAGCTTCGTCTGCCCCAAATCCGCCGCCCTCTGCATTCCCGCCAGAAATCCCAATCGCGGGTCGGCACTAAATATTTTCATCCATCCCGCCGAAAAGGTCACCACCACCAGCCAGCTCAACGGCAAAAGTGTCACCCACGCCCATCGAGCCCGCCCCATCTTAATCAAGACCGTCGTGGCCAAACTCAACGCCATGACCGCCAACAGCTGGTTCGCGACTCCAAAAATCGGCCAGAGGCTGTTAATCCCGCCCTGCGGATCCATCACTCCTTGAATCAGAAACCAACCCCACCCGCCGACAAACAGAAGGCTGCCCAACGAGCTTCCCCAAAACGACCTCACCTCCCCCCATGGCCGCCACACCCATCCCAACACCTCCTGCACCAAAAATCTTCCAATCCGTGTGCCCGCATCGATCGTCGTTAAGATAAAGAGCGCCTCAAACATGATGGCAAAGTGGTACCACAACGCCATTCCACCCTTCCCCGTTTCCCCGGTCGAGCGGGCAAAGATCTGCGCCATCCCCACCGCAAACGTCGGCGCTCCTCCCGTTCGGCCAATCATCGTTTTTTCCCCCACCGATTCCGCTAAATCCACCATCTGCTTTTCCGTCACCGGAAATCCCAGCGCCGTCACCTGCTCCACCACCGCCGCCGCCTCTCCCCTCAGATTGATCGCAAAGTATTCCCCCGGTGGCATGGCACAGGCCGCCACCAGTGCCAGCACCCCCACACACATCTCCGTAATCATCGCCCCATAGCCCACCATTCGAATATCCGCCTCACTCGCCAGCAACTTCGGGGTTGTCCCCGAGGCCACTAAGCAGTGAAAGCCGCTCACCGCTCCACAGGCAATCGTGATGAAACAAAAGGGGAAAACCGGACCCGCAAAAACAGGCCCACTCCCATCAATGAAACGCGTCAACGAAGGCATCTCCAACTGCGGGGCCAAAATCGCCACCACCACCCCCAGAGCCGCCACCGTGCCAATCTTGAGAAATGAACTCAAATAATCCCGCGGGGCCAGCAACAACCAGATCGGCAAAATACTCGCCATCAGTCCATACCCCATGATCGACCACGCCAACATCGGTGCCTCCCAGGTAAACATCTTCGCCAAAAAAGGAGTCTCCGCCGCCCACTTCCCCGCCCAGACACATCCCACCAAGCCCAACACCCCCAACACCGTCACCCATGCCGTCCTTGTCCCCCCCGCCCCCCGCATCCCCACCCCCATCGCCAAAGCCAACGGCATCGTTAGGACAATCGTAAACAATCCCCACGGGCTCTCCGCCAACGCCCGCACCACGACGAGCGCCAACACCGCCATCAGCATGGTGATGATTCCCAACAATCCCACCACCGCCAAAGTTCCCGCCACCGGCCCCACCTCCTCCCGTAACATCTGCCCGACCGACTTCCCCCTCCTCCGTACACTCAGCCACAAAATGATGCTGTCGTGCACCGCCCCGCCCAAGACCGCCCCAATCAAAATCCAAAGGAATCCCGGCAAGTAACCAAATTGCGCCGCTAAAACCGGCCCCACCAGCGGACCCGGCCCCGCAATCGCGGCGAAGTGATGCCCAAACACCACCCACCGATTCGTCTTCACAAAATCTCGCCCATCCGCCAAACGCTCCGACGGAGTTTTCCGTTGTGGCTCAATCGACAGAACCGTCGCCATCAGCCACGCACTATGAAACCGGTAACCAATCGCATAGACACACCCGGTCGCCACCACCAACCAAAGCGCATTCACCGGTTCCCCCCTTTGCCACGCCACCACCCCCAACGCCACCGCCCCAGCCATCGCCACCAAACCCCAGCCCACCTTTCCCCAAAATCCAATGCCACTCTTCATTACTCTTAAAAATAGCAGAACAGTTGTTCACGACCAACCCTTCTGCCCTCTTGCCTGCGTCCCCGAATTTGATAATTAATCTTGATGAAAATTATCCCCTTGGTCCTCTCGCTTCTCCTCTGCTTCTCCTTCGCTCTCCCCCACGCCGTGGCTCAGACCTCCTCCCGCACCTCCACCTCCCAAAAGAAGCCGAAACGCAGCAGCTCTGAATCCACCCCTTGGAAAAATGTCACCCTCCTGCTTGATCGCCCGGAAAAACCGTACGAGGTCATCGGCCTGGTCAGTGCCCCGCAGATCTTCCTTTGGGATGACGAAGAGTCGATGAAAGAGTCCCTGCAGAAGCAGGCCTGGAAGATGAAAGCGGATGCCGTCATTCTCGACCGAGTGGACACCAGCTTCCGCTTCACCGGCCCCGCTGGCGGCGCCAATGGCCGCGCCATCCGTTACAAATAATTCGCGTTTCTTCCCCTCAGGCCACTAGTTCCGGCCCGGTGGGCTCAATCAACTGATACTCGTTATTTCTCTGTCTTGGCTCGTACCCTGCCTCCCGAATCAAACTCCGCATCTCTTCTAAATTAAGTCGGAAACTTGTGCCCGCACTCGACACCACATTCTCCTCCATCATCAAACTGCCAAAATCGTTCGCCCCAAATTGTAACGCGACCTGACCCATCGCCGGCCCCTGCGTCACCCAGCTCGACTGCACATTCGGGATGTTATCCAGAAAGATCCGGGCCAACGCCTGCATTCGTAGATACTCATGCGAGCCCATCTTCTCCGCCTTCAGTACGGTGTTCTCCGGCTGAAAGGTCCAACAGATAAACGCCGTAAAACCAGCCGTTCGATCCTGCAAATCGCGTAATCTTCGCAAATGCTCCATCCGATCCTCCACCGTTTCGACATGTCCAAACATCATCGTGGCGCTGGATCGCAACCCCATTCCGTGCGCAATCTCCATCACCCGTAGCCAAGCTTCCGTGTTGCACTTCCGCGGCGCAATCCTCTGCCGAACTCGGTCCACCAAGATTTCCGCGCCTCCCCCCGGGATGCTGCCCAACCCCGCCTCCCGAAACTTTTCGATCACCCTCTCCAGCGGCATCCCAAAGACATCCGCAAAGTGGTTGAACTCAGGCGGCGAGAAACCGTGCACGTTCACTTGGGGATATTTGGCCCGCAAATGCCGTAACAGATCCAAATACCACTCCAAACCCAGCTTCGGATGGTGCCCCCCCTGCAGCAGAATCTGATTTCCGCCTACTGCCACCAGCTCATCAATCTTCTGGTCGATCTGCTTTTGGCTCAGCACATAGTGGTCCCCATCTTTTTCCGTTCGGTAAAAAGCGCAAAACTTGCAATAAACGTCACACACATTCGTGTAGTTAATGTTGCGATCCACCATGTACGTGACCACTTCCTTCCCCCGTCCATCGTAATGGTTTTCCTTCGCGCGATTCCGACGCGCATGGGCCATCTCCCCCAACTTGGCCAAAGGCCAACCATAGATTTCTCGGGCCTCACCTTCCGTGATGCGAGCCCCCTCTAATATTTTTCCCTCCAATCCCATCATCGCCCTCGCCCCTTATCTGGAAATATCGCCCTGCCCCAGCAGCTTGAACCCCCCCCGCCCCAAAACCTGTGCCCCCAGCTCATTGTCATCCAAATTGAGACAAAGCGCGGGTCTCGCCTCCGGTCGGACCAAAAATGCGTAGGTGGTCAAGATGTTGATCTCCGCCTCCAAGAGGGAAGACAAAACCTTCGGCAACTCCGTCGCCGCCCCCAACTCCACCGCCACGACGGTCGATTCCGTATGCGCCACCGCCTGCTCGTGGAAAATCGCGCGCGCTTGGTCTGGATCATCCACCACCATCCGCACGATCGAACTATCGGTCGTGTCTAAAATGGTTAGCGCGACCACGTGCACTTGTCGGCTGTGCAAAATCCGAATCAGCTCCAGCAATCGACCCGCCTTGTTCGCCAGAAAAATCGAGAACTGTCGGACCGGATCCGATTGACTCTTTTGCGTCGCCACTGCCATAACCTAACCCTACCCCCTCTTCCTATCCCCGCCAACCTAGGATCACTTTGGCCGTATTGCGACCGCTGGCCCCAAAGACCCCTCCCCCCGGATGCGTACTCGCACCCGTCAGGTACAAATTCTTCATCGGCGCCCGATAACAGGATATCTCTGGCAAGGGCCGGAACATAAACATCTGATCCAAACTCATCTCAAAGTGCATCACATTGCCACGCAATAAACCCAAATCCCGCTCCAGATCGAGCGGAGTTTGAATGTATCTTCCGATCATCTTCCCCCTCATGTTGGGAGCGTACTGGCAAACCAACTCGTACAACTTATCCGCCTCCCGCTCCCGAATCTCGTCCCACGTCTCCCCGTTCCGTAATTCATAACTGTGGTACTGCGCCCACGTAAACAGCGTGTGCTTCCCCGGCGGGGCCAGCGTGGAATCAATCGCCGAAAAAGTCATCGCCACCACGCTCGGATTCTTCGGTGGCTGATATCCCAAATAATCCCGATAACTGCTCTCCAACATGGCTCGGTTTCGGCAGAGCAACTGCATCCCCGAATGGTACTCCCGTGCCTGTTTCCCACTCGCCACCTCGCCACTGTAGATCGGCAACTCCTCCACCGCGTGGCGCACCACTGTCCCAAATCCATTGCCAATTCGTGCCTTGGCCATTCGCCCAGCTAACTCCGTCGGCCCATCTTTCAGTAGATCGCAAAAAAACGTTTTCAAATGGCACGCCGCCACCACCTTCTTCGTCCCCAAAACCCGATCCCCTGCCTCCACCTCCCAACCCGCTCCCACCTTTCTCACCTCCTTTACCCCCTGCCCCAAAAACAGCTCTCCCCCGTGCCTCTCGAGACACTTCACCAGCGCCGTCGCCAACGCCCCGCTTCCGCCCTTGGCGCGTTTTGCCCCACACTTATGAATCATCGCGTTCCAGCCAAACATATCCCCGCTCGCCACCTCCGCCGGGGCCGGTCCGCTCTGGGCCGAAAGCCAAAGCATGGCGGTCCGCAAATGCTCATTCTCAAATGTCTCTTCAATCACATCCCCATACGGCGCCATCAACTGCCGGGCCGTATCCAAGCTCGACCACAGCCGCCGCGACTGCGGCCGAAACAGGTTCCGCTTCACAATCGTCCCAAACAGTCGGGCGGGTGAGGGCGGCGCCAAAAAGGTCTCAAACACTCCCTCATTTAACTCCGTCCACCGCTCCACATATCTACGATACGCCTCCGCATCCCGCGGGCTGAATGCGGCAATGCTTTCACAAGTCTTCTCGACCGAGCGATGAAAGGAAATCCCGCGACCCGTTCCTTCCACCGGATAGTACGCCCACGGATCCATCTCGATGTACTCCAATCCTTCCCTCGCTAAATCCAGCTCCCCCAAGACCGGCGTCAGATGAATCATGATGTGAACCGACGAACCCACATCAAACCGGAATCCCTTCACCAAATCGTCCCGCGTACACACCGCACCCCCCGGCATATCTCTCTTCTCCACCACCGCCACCTTCAAGCCCGCCTTGGCCAAGTAACAGGCACAGATCAGGCCATTGTGACCCGCCCCCACCACTACCGCATCGTAGGACAAAACGGAATTACCTCGCCGCCACGAGTTGCGGCAGAGCGCTTTTTCGCTTTTGGCAAAAACGAACAATCCTGTCCGCCGCTACCTCAATCCGATCCAACGAGGTCGCATAACTGCACCGAACAAAACCCTGCCCTCCCGGCCCAAACGCTTCCCCCGGCACCACCGCCACTTTCTCCTCTTCCAACAGCTGCAAGGCAAACTCCCGCGAAGTCAGCCCCGTGCTTCGGATATCCACAAAAAGATAAAACGCTCCCGCCGGCTGGGTCGGCTTCAAACCAGCCTCCTCCATCTTGCGTTTGAGGAAATCCCGACGAATTCGATAGCTTTCCCTTGCCTCACTGGTGGTCGCCTCTGCCCCCCGCAGAGCCTCCGCCGCCGCCTCTTGCCCCAAGGTGGAAGCACAGAGAATGGCATACTGATGAATCTTCATCATCGCTTCAATCAGCGGAGCGGGCGCACACGCATAGCCAATCCGAAATCCCGTCATGGCAAATGCCTTGCTCAGCCCATGCAAAAGGATCGTCCGCTCTCTCATCCCAGGCCGGGTGACGATCGATTCATGCGGCCCCTCATAACTCAACTCGGCATAGATCTCGTCGCTGATCACCAAAAGATTCTTTTCCACGCAGACTTTCGCCAACTCGTCCAGCTCCCGACCCCGCAAAACCGCGCCGGTGGGATTGGTCGGAAAATTGAGCAGCAACACTTTTGCCCCCGGCGCCGCTTCCGCCACCGCTCGGGGATCCAGCCGAAACCCATCCTCCGCCCTTGTCCGAATCGCCCGGCCCTGGGCATGTGCCAAGGTGATCGACGGCGCGTAGGACACGTAACACGGCTCGTGATACAGCACCGTCTCCCCCGGATTCAGCACCGCCCGCAACGCCAAATCAATCGCTTCACTCACCCCCACCGTCACCAAAATCTCGCTTTCCACGGCATACCGCTGCCCAAAAACTTTCTCCACGTAACTCGAAATCTCATTCCGCAATTTGAGACTGCCTGAGTTCGACGTATACCCTGTCCTCCCGTGTTCCAAGGAGTAGATCGCCGCCTCCCGCACCGCCCACGGGGCCGAAACATCCGGCTCCCCGATTCCAAGCGAGATCACATCCCCCCGCTTCTGCACGATTTCAAAGAAGTCGCGGATCCCCGACCTCGGGATCCCCTTCACATGCTCCGCCAGAAACTCTCCTCCGTTTTTCATGGCGAAACGGAAAGCCGTTCCGCTTTTTCATCCTGCAGGAACAGCACCCCCGCCTCCTTGTATGTCTTCAGCTGAAAATGGGTCGCCGTGGAAATCACCCCTTGAATGGTGGACAGCTTCTCCGCCACAAAACTCGCGACCCGCTTGAGATCCGGCCCCTCCACCACGATCAGCAGATCGTACCCTCCGCTCATCAGCTGACAGGAAACCACTTCGGGATACCGAGCCACCCGCGCCGCGATGCGGTCAAATCCCCCATCCCGCTCGGGTGTGATCCTGACCTCAATCACCGCCCGAACTCCCCCATGACCCGTCTTGTCCGAATCCAAAATCGCTTGGTAACCCAAAATCACCCGATCCGCCTCATACCGTTGCAGTGCCTTTTCCACCTCTTTTTCGGTTTGGCCCGTGACCTTCGCCAGCTCCGCATTCGACAGGCGGCCTCGCTCTTTCAGAATCTGTAGAAGGGGATCCATCGCCGGACTCAGGTTCGTCCCGATGCCGAAACCTTAAGGAACCAGAAAAATCTTGCCCGTATAGGGGCACTTCACCTCGGTACCCGGAGCAAAGCCCTTCACATCCACTAATCCCGCGTACGGCGCATAGGGACTACGCACCATGCCCGTTTTACCGGAAACTTTTTCTCCCTTCGGATAGCTGGCCTTCGTTGGCGTGCTCTTCTCCGCCGGGTCAGGGGGAGACCAGGGCTTTTTTTCATCACTCGCCGCCGTGGGCGGCTTTTCACTCGTCGTCCCCTCAGTGGGTGTATCACCCGAGGCGGGAGCGGTCGTATCCCCATAAGTCGTCGTGACGTTTTCCGCATCTCCCGGAACGGTGCAACCCGTCCCAGCGATGCCTACGCCAAGCAAAACCAACATGATCCATCGAAAATTCATAATGGATAAACCTATCACAGTCACTTCTTTGGGGCAATCCTGCCCTCCTTCTTGCGAAAGGTTACCTTCAGCCGTGCCTCCGCCTTCTCCCCCGGCTTCAAATCAAGGTGCTTTCCAAATAAGACACAGTTGCCCTGCCGGATCGGCCCCTCCGGACCCTTTTCCACATCCAGAATGGGATATCCCCAAACCAGCGGAAGATTCTCCGACGACATCGTCACCTCCAAACCATCCGGCGATCCCGCTACCACCCGCGACAAAGCCTCCCCCTGCCACCGATCCCGATCCGATTTTTTCGTCTCCCCAAAATTCCAAACCGCTCGTCCCGACTGGTCCGTTCCCAAATTCACATTCATCTCCGCCGCAAACACCGCCTCCAGCGGCAACTTTCCCGTGTTGGTGATTTGATAGGAAACCTCCACCAACCCGCCCGCCGCATCAATCGCATACGTTTTTTCCAAGAGACACGGCAGCCTCGTGCCCACCCGATACAAACCTCCGTCCCGTCGCAAAGATAACGTCAGCCGGCTCCCCGTCTGCCGCATCTGCGTAATCTCAAACGGCTGCAGAATAAAATCCCCCAGTTCCGGATACGTCCCGGCAACCAGCTGCTCCACCGTCGTCCCCTTGGCGAAAAAGTGATCCTGAAAAAGCCGCCGCTCATACCAGTCCACGGGACCCGCGCTCGCCCCATTCATTCCCTCATCCCGCCTCGTCAATACATCCGCCAAATTTCGGCCAAATTCCGGCAATCCCACCTCCAAACACGCCCCACCCAAATGGGGCGCAAAAAGAAGGGTCAAAGCTGGATGCCCGGCGACCACTTCGATCTGCCCATCCGCGTTCACATCCTCACGCACCACCTCCATCTCCGTCTGCCCCGCTCTCATCTCCGCTTCGGCCGAAAGCAGCTCCCGCCAAATTGCGGCGCGCAGATGGGGCGAATGCAAACCTCCCTGCGTCCCGTGCCACTGGGCCGTGGAACACTGCGCCCGCCACAATCGCTCCGTCACCGCCCGAGCCCCGGGAAACTGGCTCTTTCCCTTCAACTTTCGCCCCAACATCAAATTCTTCCGATACATCAGGTTCAGCTCCTCATACCGCACACGGAAAGATCCCCAAGAACCCCCTCGAAAAAACGGTAGCCACTTGCCCGCATCAAACCTCTGCGACAGCTGCCCCCGCTCCCGGAAAAACTCCTTCCTTGCCGAACCCGGCAAGGACCACCCCCCCAAATCCGCCGGGGTCCCCGGGGGCAAGGCCACCCTCCCCCGCGGACTCTGCCGCTCCAACTGCGCCCGCCCCGTCAACGTGTTCACCCAATTCGACGACTCCTGCAACCTCGCAAAAAGGGAGCCCAAGTATCCCGCCACTCCACCTGGTGCCTGACTCCAGTTCTCTAAATTTCCCGCTAAGGTCAGCGTAATGTCCTCCCCCCGGTTCGCCATTCGGCGCAAATATCCAAACAGTTCATCCAACGAGGCGTGCGGCACCAATCGGGCCAACTCCGGGCAGGTCGGGAAAACCGACAACATCGATCCCGACTGATCCGTCACATAGTGACCATTCATTTTGGCCGGAATAATCCCCGCCTGCTGGAAAAAAGATCCCTCCACCATCGTGTACTGGAATCCCGCTCGTCCAAACGCATGACAAAGAGAAGGTCCCCATACCCCCTCCGCCAACCAAACTCCTGCTGGCGTCACCCCGAATCTCTCCTTCAACCACCCATTCATCTTCCCCAACTGCCCATCCCGATCCTCCTCCGACCACTCCACCAGCACCGGTTCGTAAAATCCTCCCGACAACATCTCCACCCGTCCCGTCCCGACAAGCTCCTTGAGTTTCTTCAGCAAATCCGGATGCCGCTCCGCCCACGCCTCCAAAAGAGGCCCGCTCACATGCAGATTCACCGCCACCCCAGGATGCTTTGCCAAAACCTCTAGCACCGGCGCGTACACCTCCTTCGTGATCCGATCCACCACCTCCGGGAAATTACCCACCGGCTGGTGCATGTGCAGCCCGAGAACCAAATTCACATTTTTCATCGGTAGGGTTTATATATACCAGTTCTTCATATCCAACGCACGCATCGGCCCGCGAAATTCGATCAATCCCCTATCCGGATACCGCTCGACCTCCACCCCGCCGCGGATCACCCTCACCAAAAAACTCACCTCCTCCCCATCGGCCCGCCAGCCCAAGGAGGCAAATGGGATCCGCAGCCCCAAACCTCCTCCTCCCGCGACTTCCGCCGAACAATCCTCCGCCTCATAAACCACCCCATCCTTCGATTTTTCTAAACTCACCTTCCCATCCTTTTCCCCACCAATCCGAATCCGCACGGGTGCGGGTTGGTGAAAATCCAAAATCACCTCCTCCCCCAGCGGCTCCTTTCCATCCAAGCGAAAATGAAAATCTGATTCCCCATACCCGTATCGCACCATCCGCACTCGCCGATCCCCCTGCGCCATCGCCCCCTGATCCCGCCACGCCTCATACTTCCCCGCCCCCGACCACTCTAAGTAACTTCCCGTCCCGCTCAACTTGGGCTCAATCTCCCGCACCGGCGGTGTTCCCAACTGCGTCCCCGTCGCACAAATCGGCACACTCAATCCGGCCGGCGGGGTCACCCCCAACCGTCGATACACCTGTTGCAGCCGACCCCGAAAGAGTGCGTCAAAAATCGTATCGCTGTCAGTTTGAAAATCTGGCCCGTACCACCAAAACCAATCGCTTCCCTCCGCCGCATACAGATCCTCCCATGCCGCCGCCAACACCTCCTTCGTCACCTGCCCACCCTCTCTCGCCTGAATCAAAAAATCTCGCGTCCGCTTAATCCAACACCACCCCTGATTTTCCTCCGGATCCCCAATCCAAATATCGAAGTTCCCCCCAATCCAAGACCCCGAATGCAACCGCCCCAGCGGCCTCCCCTCCCGCGTCCCTAGATATCCCCCCAACGTGGTCGACTTCAGCCCCTTGGTTTGTTGCAACCGCGTATAAAACTCATCCAAAAATGCCTCCCCACTGTCCGGAAAAGCCTCCCACGCGTTCTCCCCGTCCAAAGCCAATAAGACAATTCCATCCGGCGGCATCACCTGCGCAATGTGCTCCAAGTGGATTCGCAAATGCTCCGCCGCCACTTTCGGCTCCGTCCTCGCCGCCGTGAAACCAATGTAATCCGATAAAGGCCTCTCTCGAAACAGCACCTTCATCGAACTCCCACCCTCCTCGACCCTCCACGCTTGAAACAGCTCCGAGTGTTTTCCTTTCCACCCCTGCGCCTCCAACCCCCGAAACAAAACCATCTCGTCCGTACAGAAATACTCAAATCCTGCTCGAGCCATCAAAGGAATCACCTCCGGACTGACCGATCCCTCCGACGGCCACAAACCTCGCGCCTTTCGCCCAAACACCCGCTCATGCGCCGCCTGCGCTTTCTCCAACTGCACCTGGGCGTCCTCGGGCGCCTGCAAGCGCTCCGGCAACCGCACCCAAGGCATCGCCCGCTTGGCCGAATCGGTGTCGACCAATAGCGGTAAAATCGGGTGATAAAACGGCGTCGTCGTCAACTCCACCTGCCCCGACTCCGCCAACGCCCGATACTCCCCCAAAATCCCCCGCAACATCTCCCGGTGAATCTCCATCACCCTCCGCTTCTCCTCCTCCGTAAAGTCTCGCCCCTTCTGCATCATCGCCCCTAATTCCGGATACCTCTTGCGCACCGCAAATCCACACCAGCTCAAATTGAACCATACCTGCAAATCCCGAAAATCCTTCTCCCGAAAACGCTTTCGACTCTGCTCCGATTGCCCCGCCCCCGCTCCTCTGCCCCGCAAATCCAACAACTGCCGATACCTCGGATACGGCTCCACACAGGTCGTCCAGTTAATCTTAAAAAAGTGCTCCAAGAGCTGTTGCTGATCCTCCACCGTCAAACTCGCCGCACTTTTTTGGCCCAACTCCCCCCACCGATCCTTCACCCGCCCCTCGGCCAACTCCTCAATCTGCTGCACCAACACCGGAGTCAAATTAAAGTTCAGCTTCACCCCTGGGTGCCGACGCGCCATCTCCGCCATGTCCGCATACCCCCGCACGGTGTGCAATCGTACCCATGACATCACCACCTCTCCCGTGGCCGCGTCAACGTAGGAAGGTTGGTGCAGATGCCAAAGGAGAGCCACCTCAGCCACGACTCACCGCCTCGCGCAATACCCCCGCAGCCTCCTCCGGCAAAGTCGGATTAATATAAAAACCTGTGCCAAACTCAAACCCCGCGATACCGGTCAGCCGTGGCAAAATCTCCACATGCCACCGGAAATCGGCATCAATCGAAGTCCAGGCATCCGGCTGCCGACTGCGCCGAAACGGGGCATTGTGCAAAATCATATTGTAGGACGGCTGGTTCAGCGCAACCGCATAGGCGCGCAAAACCCTCTGGACCGCCTCCGCCAATAGAACGAGGACCTCATCTTTCGAATTTTGAAAATCGGCCGACTGCTTTCTTGGCAGGATGCATGTCTCAAAAGGAAACCGGCTGGCAAAGGGACAAAAGGCGGTAAACCCGTCATTTTCAAAAATCACCCGGTCCCCCATCTTCCGCTCCGCCTGCAAAATATCCGCAAACAAACTTCGATCCTTTTCGATGTAGTACCTGCGGGCCGCCACCAGCTTCTCCTTCAAAACAATCGGCGTGACCGGTAGCGCAATCAGCTGGGTGTGCGGGTGGGGCATCGTCGCCCCCGCCATCGCCCCATGATTTTTAAATACCATCGCGTACTGCAGCCTCACATCCTTCGCCAGATCCAGAATCCGTGCCCGACACGCCTCCCACACCCTCGTCACCCCCGCCAAATTCTGCTTCTCCAAAACCAGTTGCGGGTGAGGCGTCTCCACGATGACCTCGTGCGCCCCGATCCCGTTCATCCGATCGTAAAAACCCACCGCCTCCTTCTCCAGCTCCCCCTCCACCCGCAACGCGGGAAACCGATTCGACACTACCCGTAACTGCCACCCCGGCCCATTCGCCCCACCCCCGTTCGGACGCACCGCATACAGTTCAGCCGGCGTGTACTTTTCATGCCCCTCCAAAAACGGATCTTCCTCCGGCCGCGTCGGCAACAACTCTTCACACTTGTACCGCTCCGGCCGGATCTGTCGCTCCGGACTAAACACCACCCACCGGCCCACCACCGGATCTTTTCTTAACTCTGGCATGCTATGATCCCCTTTCGTTCACCAATGCTTGATAGACTTTTTCGTAGGCCGGCACCGCTGCCGCCCAACTCCAATCCCGAGTCATACCATTTCGGCGAACCTCCTTCATCATTGCGGGTTCATCCCAAATCGCCAAGGCTCGATCTACCCCCCCCGCCAACCCTTCCGCCGTCGGCTCAAAGAGAAATCCCGTCCCCTTCGTTCCATCCCACTCCTCCACCGTATCCCGTAATCCCCCCACCCTTCCCACCACCGGAATCGCCCCATACCGCATGGCATACATCTGCGTCAGCCCGCACGGCTCACTCCGCGACGGCATCAAAAAGAAATCTGCCCCCCCAAAAATCCGCCGCGCCAACCCCTCATCATACCCCACCCGTACCGCCACACTCTTGGGATGCTCTTGGGCCAACTTTCTCCCCTCCTCCTCCATCGCCCGATCCCCCGCCCCCAAAACCACCAGTCGACCCCCTTGCTTCACCAACTCCTTCACCCCACCCCAGGCCAAATCCACTCCCTTCTCCCCCGCCATCCTCGTCACCATTCCAAAAATCGGTCGCCCATTCGCCGGCTCCAACCCCATCTCCTTTTCCAAGGCACTGCGACACTCCACTCTTCCCGCCATCGACCCCACCTTGAAACTCTTTGGCAAGCACCCGTCCGTCGCCGGATTCCACGCCACCACATCAATCCCATTCAAAATTCCCGTCACCCGATCCCCCCTTCCTCGCAACACCTCCTCCAACCCTCGCCCCTGCTCCTTTTCCTGAATCTCCCGCGCGTAAGTCGGGCTCACCGTGGTCACCCCATCCGCCATCCGAATCGCCCCCTTCAACCAATTCATCTTCCCATAAAATTCTACTCCCTCCGGCCGAAATACCCCCTCCGGCAAGCCCACCTTTCGAAAATCCTCCGCCGGAAACTCCCCCTGATACGCCAAATTGTGCACCGTACACACCGTCCTCATCGGCAAACCCAGCGCTTGGACATACGCCGGCACCAAACCCACCTGCCAATCGTTCAGCTGAATCAACTCGGGCGTCGGCTCCACATACCGCGCCAGCTCCACCGCCCCACGCGAGAAAAAAACAAACCGCTCCAAACTGTCCGCGTAATCTACCCCCCCCTCCCCATACACCCCCTCCCGATCAAAATACTCGTCCTGCTCCAGTGCGAACAGGGCCACCCCGCCCCTCTCCCCACCCCACACTCTCGCCCGCCTCAC
>CAMCFB010000010.1 GCA_945874125.1 Verrucomicrobia subdivision 6 bacterium
AACTCCTGCGCCGACTTGGCAAAGCCATCCACCCGCCGCGCGGCCGACCGAATCTCATCCAACGCCGGCCCCGCCGAAGCCAGCATCGCATTCAAGCCCGCCTCCTGCTCCCCCTTCACTCTCTCCCCCGCCTGAATAAAAGTTCCATCCAACGTTTCGGGTGGCACCACCCGCACAAACCGATCCCCCAACATGCCATACTGATCAATCCGAAATTTCGAGTGGGTCGGTAACTGGGTCCCGTCATCAATCCGCAAGGTCAACTCCACGTAATTTTGCCCAACCCGGTAGATGGGAGTATCCGCCACAATCCCAATTTGGGCCCCCCGTAAGAGCACTTTCGAATTCTTTAGGATATCGCGCGCGTCCTCAAACTCCACCACCACCGGGTAGGTTTTGCGGAAATAGTTTCCTAGCTTTCCAAAAGCCACAATTAATCCCGCCATCGCCAGCAAGCCGGCGAGCACGAAAAAACCCACTTTGGTCTCCATCTTGCTCTCTTTCATGAAGCTCCTTTCGTTATCCCGTGATTCCGATTCCTTCAGCATGCCCCCGAACAAAGTCGCGCACCAGCGGATCCTGACACCGATCCACCTGATCGGGAGTCCCTTCAAAGTAAATCTTCCCCTCATGTAAATAGGAAATTCGATCCCCCACCATCCGGGCACTCACCATATCGTGCGTCACCACAATCGAAGCCATGCCAAACATCTTCCCCAAATGCAAAATCAAACGATTGATGCTGTCCGCCACAATCGGATCCAGCCCCGTCGTCGGCTCGTCATACAACATAATGTCCGGCCGCGAAATGATCGCTCGGGCCAACGCCGCCCTTTTCTTCATCCCGCCACTCAGCTCCGCCGGCATCTTCTCTTCCGTGCCACTTAAAGAAACGATGCGCAGCGCCTCCGCCACTTTTTGCCGTAATACCTCCTCGCTTTTCTCTCCCTGCTCCCGCAACGGAAAAGCCAAGTTGGCAAAGACCGACAAGGAATCAAACAGCGCCGCCCCCTGAAAAAGCATCCCAATTTTTCGCCGATACGGATTCCACTCCTCCTCACTTAAACCCGTCAGCTTCTTGCCCTCAAAAACCACACTCCCCGCCTCCGGCTGCAACAATCCCATGATCACCCGCAACATCACACTCTTGCCACAGCCACTCCTCCCAATCACCACCACCCGCTCCGCCGGCCCCACCCGCAAATTGACCCCCCGCAACACCTCCTGCCCCCCCATGCTTTTTCGAATTCCGTGTAGTTCAAGCATGGCTGGGTCCTAGTTGGAGTAGAGCAACGCGTTGAGCAGCACCGTCAGGAAAAAGTTTACGATCAGCAGGGTGAGGGAGGCATTCACCACCGCCTCCGTCGTCGTCTTTCCCACCCCCGCCGTCCCCGGAGGACAGTTCATTCCCTTATGGCAGGCAATCGCCGAAATAATGATCGCGAAAATAAACGACTTAATCAGGGCAATCACCACATCCTTGCTGTCGGTAAACTTAATCGTGTTGTCCCAATAATAAGCCCCGTCCACCCCAAAGATTTTCACCGCCACAAAGTATCCACACCCGATTCCCGTGACCAACGCCAATCCGGTCAATATCGGTGCCGATATCACCAAGGCCAAAAACCTCGGCACAATCAGGTACTCGGTCGGATACACCCCCAACGCCCGCAAGGCATCCACCTGCTCCGTGATTTTCATCGAGCTTAACTCCGCCGCCATCGCCGCTCCCACCCTCCCCGCCAAAAGCAAACAACACAACACCGGGCCCAACTCCCGACACATCGCGATCGAAACGGTCGGCCCGATCGCCGACTCCATCCCAAACCGTTTAAACTGAAACCAAACCTGCGCCGCGAACACCGCACCCGTAAAAGCCCCCGTCGTCAAAACAACCACTTGCGAACGAATCCCAATAAAATACATCTGCTCGAAAATCTGATCCCACCGCAGCCGATACTGCACCATGCTGCGCAACGTATCCCCCAAAAGAAGAAAGACCTCCCCCGCCGTCCGACAGGAGTCCGTAAAAACGGTTCCCACTTTCCCAACCAGATGCAAAACCCTCCCCATCCCTATGTTCTAGGCAACGCCCCTGCCCGCATCAAGCCGACCGCCCAAACCACTCCGATAACTCGCTCACCTGTAACTCATCCAACCGCTCCACCTCCCGATCTACCCCCTCCAAATGCCCCCCCGGATGTGTCGTGGTCACACCGACGACTCTCATCCCCGCCGCCCGCCCCGCCTCCACCCCCGCCGGAGCATCCTCGAAAACCACACACCGCTCCGGACTTGCCTCCAATCTTCTGGCCACTTCTAAAAATACATCCGGCGCCGGCTTCCCCCGCTGCACATCCCCCGCCGTCACCGCCGTCCGAAAAAACCGCTCCAATCCCAGCAGCCCCAATCCCAACTTCACATTCTTATCCTCCGTGGAAGAACCGATCCCACACCGAATCCCCTCCCGCTCCAACCGCTCCAGCCAACACTTCACTCCAGGCAATGGTTCGATCCCCCGCTCCTGCACCACCTCACGATACAACTCCTCCTTGCGCCGGCTCAAAGTATCAATCTCTTCCACACTCTCCGACCACTTCAGCATATCCCTCATAATTTCAATATTCCTTCGCCCAAACCCCTTCAAGAAATGTCCCTGCGGCAACACCCGCCCCACCTCCTTCGCCAATCGCTCCCAACTCTCCTCATGATGCCGCGAACTATCCAAAATCACCCCGTCCCAATCAAAAACCGCTGCCCATCCTTGTTTCATCCTCACTGGACATAGCGGGTCACCTTCCCACTTTCAAACTTTCCTCCTTTCGCCATCCTCTTCCCATGTCCGCCAAGTCCCTCGAAAAGCTGAACGCCCAACCCAGCGACGCCGTCGATCTTTCCCTTCGCCCCTCCCGACTGGCCGACTTCACCGGCCAACCCAAACTCAAGGACCGACTCGGCATCCTCCTCGATTCCGCTCGCGCCCGCTCGCAACCCCTCGATCACCTCCTCCTCAGCGGCCCCCCTGGCCTCGGCAAAACCACGCTCGCTCACATTCTTGGAGCCGAAATGAACGCCACCGTCCGCACCACCTCCGGTCCCGCCATCGAAAAAGCAGGTGACCTCGCCGGTCTCCTCACCGGACTGCAAGAGGGCGACATTCTCTTCATCGACGAAATCCACCGCCTCTCCAAAGTGATCGAAGAGTACCTCTATCCCGCCGTCGAAGATTTTCGGATCGATATCGTCATCGATCAAGGCCCCGCCGCCCGCTCCGTCCGCCTCAACCTTCCCCGCTTTACGCTGATCGGTGCCACCACCCGCGCGGGCCTTCTCAGCGCCCCTCTCCGCTCCCGCTTCGGCGTCGCCCACCGCCTCGACTACTACTCCGTCGAGGATCTGACCTCCATCGTCCGCCGCTCCGCCTCCCTCCTCGGCGTCCAACTGGAAAATGCCGCCGCCCCCGAAATCGCCCGCCGTTGCCGAGGCACCCCTCGGATCGCCAACAATCTTCTGCGCTGGGTCCGTGACTATGCTCTCGCTCGAACCCAAGGTATCGCCTCCGCCCCCACCGCCATTGCCGCCCTCGAAATGCTCGAAATCGACCAGCACGGCTTGGATGAAATGGATAAACGCCTTCTCCAAGCCCTCACCGGAAAACTAAAAGGCGGCCCCGCCGGCCTCCACTCCCTCGCCGCCTCCGTCGGAGAGGAGCCAGGCACTCTGGAGGAAGTCCACGAACCTTACCTCATCCTCGAGGGCTACCTTCAACGCACGCAGCAAGGCCGCGTCGCCCTGCCCCGCGCCTACGAAGTTCTCGGCCTCAAGCCACCCGCCTCCCAAGCCACTCTCCTTTAAAATCAACGCCGATTCGATACGGCATGAAATTCTCGCTTTTTCTCTTTGCCACTCTTTTCCCTTTCCTCACTTTTGCGGAGGAAGAAAAACTTTGGCCGCCCCGCGGCAACAACCGCCCCCTCATCGCCGCTTCCCAAGCCCTCTGGTGGAATAAAGACGACCCCGAAGCCCGGAAACTGAAAGCTCGCGCCCTCGACTTCGCCGGACGCTACGCCGAAGCGGAAAAAGCCGCCCGTTTCGCTCTCCTCGTCGCCCCGCAGGACCCAGAGGTTCAACGCATCCTCGGACGTAGCCTTCTTCACCAAGGAAAACTCGCCCAAGCCAAAAGCGCACTCGAACGCGCCGGTCAACTGGGTGACACCCTCTCCCGCTCCCTCGCCAGCCTGCTTCGCCCCGATCGCATGAGCCTTGGAAACCTCGACCCGAAAATCTCCCGCTGCCTTGTCCAAATCCAAGATGACCAAGGACGCGGCATCGGCTCCGGCTCTTTTGTCTCCTCCAATGGAATCGTCCTCACCGCCGCTCACGTGGTCGCAGGTCGAAAACGAGTTCTCATCCGAAACGCGGATGGCGAAATCTTTCCCGCCAAGTCGATCTGCCCGGGGGATTTCTCCGCCGATGCGGTTTTGCTGCAGACCTCAGCTCAGTCGAAAGATTTCCTTGTCCTCGCCGAGACCGATCCCGCCCCCCACGAATCCCTCACCGTTTCCGGCTTCCCCCTCTCGATCGATCTTCCGCTGACCTCGCGTGGCCAAACTCGCTCCAAAGCCAAAGACCGCACTCTCTCCACCACCATCCCCCTCATGCCCGGACAATCAGGTTCCCCTGTTCTCAATGCCCAAAACCAAATTGTGGGCTTGGCCTCCCGCGGATCTCTCCCCCTCCTCACCCGCTCCGCCCCCGCCCGCTCGGAAGCAGTCGCCAACTCCGCCCTCACCACCCTGTGGGATTCCACCCGTCAAAAAGGCAGCTTTTTCGATATTCGCCAGCTACCCCAATGGACCGACAAAAATACCTTTTTCGACCCGGCCGTCTCCTCCGCCGAGCAGACCGTTCTCGACCAAAACTTTGCCCAATCGGAGAAAGCCATCACCCAAGTCATCGAAAAACATCCCCGCGATGCCGGCCTCCTCCTTCGTCGCGCTCTGACCCGCGTCGCCCTGAATCACATTTCTGAAGCCGAGGCCGACATACGCCTCGCCGCCCTCCTCGATCCAAAAAATCCCGAACCCCATAGGCTCCTCACCGGCCTATTCCTACAAACAGGGCGTGCCGCCGCCGCCACCCAAGAAATGGAAATCGCTCGGCAACTCGACCCGGACGATGCCGATACGGCGGAGGAACTTGCCGAGATTTACCTTTCCCAAGGCTTGTTTGCCAAAGCTCTCTCGCCCGCCGAAGAAACCACCCGACTCAATCCAGAATCGTGCCGCGCTTGGTCGATCCTCTCCGCCGCTCAACTCGCCACCGGTCACTTGGCCGATGCCCGGCAGGCAGCCGAGACCGCGACCCAACGTGGCCCCGAGGATCCGCGTGCTTGGGTTCAACTGGCCGCCAGTCTCAATGCCGCCCACGACTTCTCCACCGCCAAGACTGCCGCGGAACAGGCCACCCAACTCGCCCCAGGCGAAGCCCGCGCCTGGCTCAATCTGGCCACCGCCTACGCCGGCCTCGACCAATACAACGATGCCATCCCCCACGCGGAACAAGCCACTCAACTCGAACCCAAAAATCGGGCAGGGTGGAATCTCCTCGCCGCCCTCTATCGGGAGCTCAACCAGACGGAGGAAGCAAATGCCGCCTTCGCTCGCGCCCGTGCCCTTGATCTTCCCCCAACCGATCGTTGACCTCACCCTAGGTACGTTTACCCTCAAGCCATGAAATTAACTCATCCACTCGCACTTCTCCCCACTCTGCTCCTTTCTTTCCTCTCCTTAGCGTCCGCAGAGACGTGCAAAAAACGCTGCAACGAATGTTGCCCGGCAAGTGCCCCCTGCTGCCCTACGCCCAACTGCACCAAGGTGTGCAACGAGTGCTGCAAATCAGAAGATTCCTGCTGCTCGGGCAAGAAATCGAAATGCTCCTCCACTTCATCCTCTGTTCCCTTGGAGCGGGGTGGCAAAAAAATGTCCCCCTACGCTGACAAAGGCACCAACCGCCGCTACTAACCCTGCCCACAAAAAAAAGGGGCGTGCACCCCGAGGGATACACGCCCCAGATCGGCTAACTCAGGCTCAGCACCCGCAATTGCAGGACTGACAATCGCCCGGCTGGCACTTAACGCATTTGCACCCACAGCAGTCGGCCGCGAAGGCCAATCCTGCGGTGAAGAGCACCGCCACAGCCAAGAGAACATATTTCATATTTTTATCTCCTGATTGAGTTTCAAAGAACCGACGTGAAAGACCCGGAATCGTTGCCGGGCACGTCGCGAATCAGGAGAGAATTCGGGGAGGAGTCAGAAGCGGTCGCTCCGTTCGGACTGAAGCAGAAAGGGCTTTCTGCTCGGAGCTTATCGGAGAAGAGGTGGGCAACGACAACTCTACCCGTGCAGAGGGAAGTGCCATCACCGAAGCCGAAGGAGTAGGACAAGCAGAACAAGGGGCAGGTATAGCTGGGGAGTGACAAGGTCGATCCGTTTCTCCGCAGCAACACGATTTCACCGGGCCCGCCTGAATCGGAACGGGAAGGGTTGAGAAGATGAACCCGACAAGAGCCAACGCTGCTGTAGCAACACTCACAGTCATACCTTAATGTTGCCCGGACAAATAAGCAAATGAGCCACTTGCTACATAAGAAATTTCGCCCAAGATTACACAATGTATATCCAAACCACCTCCATGCTGGCTGCCCTGATGGTAACTTTTAGTTCATTCGCTTGGGCCGAGGAGACTCCTCCAACAGCCCCAAAAAAAGCCGAAATTGTCACCACGGCCGAACAAAAAGCCAAAGCCGCCGAGCTGGCTAAGTCTTACCCCCTGACCACCTGCGTTGTTTCTCACGATGAAGTGGGTGGAACAAGCGATACGGTGGACGCCCTCTACGATGGCCGGCTGATCCGGTTTTGCTGCAAAGGTTGCGTCAAATCCTTCAACAAGAATCCCAACAAATATCTCAAAGAGCTCGATACCGCAAAAAAGCCGGCTGCATAACCCCTTCACCCTGTGTGTCATAAAATCTCCAAGGGCTTGACCTGCCCTGCGGATTGATTAATTTACACCCAGCATTCCGAGTACTTCCGTCGCAAGATGGAAGTCCGCCAACCGGGGCTGGAGAAACCCACGGTGGCTGGAAAAAGACCCAAGGTCTTTTTCCGATGTGCGAGACAGGAGGGTCCTGACTCGAACAAAGTTCTCCGCAGGCCAACCGCCCGCACAGGAATGTGTCGGCGGTTTTTTGTGCCCGCATCGGGATGCGTCAACCAAAGGAGACGCATCAACATGAGCACCGCAACCCTCGCGGCCCCCTGGGCCTCACTCAGCATCAAAATCGATTCGGAGAATCCGGATCATCACCTCTGGAACAATCACGGCACCTGGTGGATCCACTACACCGTCCACCAGCGCGACTACACCAAACGTCGGGTCCGAGTTTCACTCGAAACCCGAAACCTGCGCGAAGCGCGACAAAGACGAAATACCCTCTTCGCTCATCTAAAGGCGGAGGGGGTCGAAACTACCTAGTCCCACTGGAAAGGGGGCGCAGCTCTGAACAGGAGTTGCGCCCCTCTTTTGATTAGCTCTGCTGAAAGTTCGCCCGCCAAAGCAGAAAAAAGCCGTAGGCCTGGAGCACAAGATTAGGCAACCAGACGATCAACTCCGGATAAGCCCCGCCACGATTCTTCAGCCCTTCGGCCAAGAGAATCAACGCGTAATAAGCCATCACTAGAAAGAAGCTGATCACCACGCCAACCGAGGTCTCTTTTCGTTGCACCCGTATTCCCAGCGGAATTCCCACCAGCAAAAGGGTGAAGGGCGCCAAAGCAAAGCTGATCCTTTTTTGCATTTCTGTCAGCATCGGATAAATCTGCTTGGGATCCACATATCCCTCGACCGGACTCAGAATCCGATTCGTCAGATCTCCCAAGCCCGCGATTCGAATATCTTTCATGTCGTCGGGATTCAAAAAACTTCTCAGAGAGATCTTCAGGGGCAACTGATCCGCACTCAGCCCCGCTCGTATTCCATTTAAATCCGCCGCGTTTTCACCGCGCTCTTCCTGCCTAGCCTTTTGCAAGGTGATCGTCAGGCTTAGATCATCTAAGTCGGCCGAGAGCGAGCCCTTCTCCGCCCGAATGTTTCTTCGCGGAACTCCGTTCGGATCCAGTTCCCAGATGTTAATGTCGGTCAGGTCCGTCCCGTTCTTCTTTCCAATATAGATCCGATATCCAGGAAATCGGTCCATCGCCTCCCCCGCCCGAATCAGAAAGGCAGGATTATCTCGTCCAATATCCAGCAGGACCGACTTAAATTTCTGCAGGGTCAGTGGCACGACCACCGCGTTGTTGTAAAAGCAGATGCCCGATAGAAACAGGCCGAACAAAATCACGGGGGCGACCAAGGGAATTAACCCAATCCCCGCCGCTCGGATGGCCTGCAACTCCAAATCCTGCGACATCCTGCCAAAGACAATCAGCGCTGCCACCAGAATCCCCCACGGCATGGTAAAGGTCAGCGCCTGGGGGATCAAAAGCCCAACCATTTTGAAGATGAGCGCAATCGGCAGCTCATCATTCACCAGGAGCTCAAAAATTTGTTTAAAAGCGTTTCCCAAAACAATAATTAGGGAGAGCACCGCCACCGCCCCAAAGGTAGCCGCCATCATTTGGCCGGTTAAATATCGGTACAGAATTGTCATGGGCTCTGGCGGGTGTACTCCAGCCTGTCCTGCCAAGTGGTCGGTTGTCCACTCTTCAACCCCTTGCACTCATAAAAGTGAAAGGTCGGACCCGTGGGTTTACCCCAAGTGGACCGACGATAAGTGCCGACCACCCGAACCGTCTCAAAATCTCGCGCGATCGGCGGCAACGGATTCGGCTGCTCGGCCACATACAACCCCGTGCTTCCGCTGGGAAACTTCTCTCGGTAGCTCGGCCAGATCGAATATTGGGTCATGATCTGCGGCCAATCGGGCGTGAACGCCCGCGGGCGATCCGGAAGATAAAAAGAGAGCAAACTGGCCGTCTGATACTCGTCGGCGATGACAAAGTCTGCCCCCATCTCCTGCCGGACTTTCTGCGCCTCCCCGGCCAGATCTCCCCAACCCTTGGCTCGGTCGAGCGGATTATTTTTAAAGTGGATCGGCAAAAAATCGTGCAGCAGCGCCGTTTCCCCTAGGCCGATCAGAAGCCCCGCCAGCAAGACGCCACGCCACACCTTTCCTCCCTCACTCCACTTCGGCACCGCCCAACCCGCCCCCAGAATTAAACCCGCGACCAGGGCAGGAGCCGTCCAATTTCCGTTCGCCGTTTTATTGAGACTAATCCATGCGTAGACAAGAAAGAGCGGCCAAAACAGAGTGAGCAGATACTTTTTACCCTCATGGGCTGTCTTCGTCTCGGCCGGGCGCAATGCCCCAGTCAGCATGATGAGAAAGAGAACGGGAGATACTACGATCGCCTGCAAGAGCCAAAAGCCAGCAAACTTACCCCAATTCACCTTGAATCCCCGGTCCAGATCCCCTCCCTCAAAAAGGTGCATCGCTGTAATCCATCCGTAAAAGGCATTCCAGAAAACGATCGGCAGAGCCAAAATGGCAAACGTTCCCAGAAGCAGAAACATTTTCCCGGAAAGTAGGAGTCGTCGTTTTTCTGGGACAAGCAACAGAAATAGGGCGAAAGAGATCAGCTCGGCCGCATTGGTGTACTTGGCTTGAAATCCCAGCCCAATCCACAAGCCGGTCAACGCCCACCACCTCTTTTGGTCGGTCTGTACCCCCGACCAGAACGACAGCGCCGCCGCCACCCAGAAAAAAACACTCAGCGGATCAATCGTCATCAAAATACTGCCGATGGCAAAAAGAGGCATGACCGAGGCCGCCACCACCGCGACCAACCCCACTCGCTCGCTGTACATCTTTTGCCCCAAAACAAAAATCATCCACCCCGTCCCCGCCGACAGTAAAACCGCTGGCAGCCTCAACGCCCAAACATGATCTCCCAGAAGGAGAGTGAAGACTCGAATAACAAACGCCGCCCCCGGTCCTTTCCCATAGTGATTCCAATCCAGTTCACGGCCGCACTCCCAGTAGTGCGCCTCATCCCCGACCAAATCCAGATGGGGGGCAAACCAGAGCCGAAATAACGTGATCACCCCAATCCAGGACAAAGCCATTCGGGCATCTCGACTTTTCGGCCAGAAACTCATTCCCTACTCTATCCACGCACATCCGCTATCGCAAAGATTGTGTGCTTACCATTTGACCCCCGCCCTTTCGCTGGTTGAGTAAGGATATGACCCTAGCCCTCAAAATCGACGAACAGATCAAAGAAGCCATGAAAGCCAAGGAGGCCGACCGCCTGGGCGTTCTCCGTATGCTGAAGTCAGCCATCAAATACGCCGTCATTGAAAAGTATGGGGCGGAAGGGGAGGCCAAGGATGAGGATGTTTTGGCGGCTGTTCGTAAAGAGATCAAGAAACGGCAGGACTCGATTGAAGCTTTTGAAAAAGGTGGCCGGCCCGAACAAGCCACCCAAGAAAAAGCCGAGATGAAGATCCTCGAGGCCTATCTTCCGGCCGCCATGTCCGATTCCGATCTCGAGGCCCTGGTTAAATCGGTCATCGCGGAGCTGGGTGCCACCGACAAAAAAGCCATGGGCGCCGTCATGAAAGCCTGCCAAGCCAAAGCCGCTGGCCGAGCCGACAACCGAGCGCTCAGTGCCCTCGTCGGCAAACTCTTGCCTTAACTCGACCCCCTAGCGATAGCCAATTTTAGCCCAGAAATCTTGACATATTTGCATACATATATATGTTTACCAAATGAGAACGACCCTCATTTTAGACGATGATGTTTTTGCCAAAGCCAAAAAATCCGCCCAGGAATCGGGCACATCACTCAGTCACTTCATCTCCGCCACTCTACGTGGCCATCTGCTCTCCAAAAAAAGCCTTCCCGCACTATCTCGTGTTCGAGTTCCCACTTTTCGCGGTTCCACACTTTCCCATCCGCACCCGTTAGCCGAAATTTCCGAGCTGCGAGACGAAGGTCGCTGAATTATGCGCATGCCGGACGTCAACGTCCTGGTCTACGCCCATCGCGAGGAAGACCCCGACCACCTCTTCTATCGTCAATGGATGGAGAACCTAATCAACGGCCCTGAACCTTTTGCCCTGTCCCCCCTCGTCGCGACCGCTTTTGTTCGCATCGTCACTCATCCATCCTTTTCACCTCTACCCACCCCACTCCCTCAAGCCATCAGTGTGATCGACTCGATTCGTTCCTCGCCTTATCACCGCTCGCCCGGAATGGGTCCTCAACATTGGGCCCTGACCAAACTCCTCTGTGAAAAAACTTCCGCCACCGGAAAACACGTCGCCGATGCCCAGCACGCTGCCCTCGCCATCGAAAACGGCTGCACCTGGGTCACCCGAGATCCCGATTTTCAAGAGTTCACGGTCTGGGGGCTCCGTCTCGAAATTCTTGAGCCCCACCCATAGTCACCTCATTTTGTTTCAGATTTTCTAGTCTGAAACAGAACTTTTCCGCTTTTTTAATTTCCTCACTGCCCTCGAGGAGTTGGCAAAGACTTCGCCTCTTCCACATCGATCCATCCATCCCCATTTGTGTCATGCTTCGCAAAGTTGGTTTTCATCGGCGGAGGTGCCTCCTCCATCGAAATCTTTCCATCTCCATTTTTATCAAATCTCTGGATCGGCCCTCCTCGGCTCGACTGGCCCATGCCTCCAGATTTCGCTCCCTGCTTTCCCCCCGCTCCACCCGGCCCTCCCCCCGGCGGCCCCCGTCGGAAACTCGCATCCGGAGTCCCTTTCAACATCCGCGGATAAAAGGGAAACTCCGCCGTCGCCACATAGTAGTACGTCCCTTCTGGATATTCGGCGGTCACCCCCGTTTTTCCATTCGCCTCGTCCAGATCCCCTGAACCATGAACGAATTCCTAATCTGCCTCATACGTTCCGTCATAGGTCCCACCCGGTCCGGCCGAACCAGAAGGTCGCGATCCTTTTTTGAATTGGTAGCTCGATCGATTTTCAGAGGTCTGGGCATAAATCGGAAATCCATCCGCCGCATACCCGATCAGCTTCGGATCCCCTTTTCCGCTCAACTCGGAAAGGAGGCCCGTGGGAATTCCGTGGTAGTGATAAGCCCCGTTCGGCTGCACGTGCGCAAGATTTTGATCTAACCCCAAATTTTTCCCACCTCCAATCGCTTCGATGTGCCATCCCGAATTGCGATCATTCTTCCAATACTCCGCCGTTCCCGGATCGATCGGCACACCGTTCACCGCCACTCCAATTGGCTGCTGCTTAACCGGAGTCATCGTGCCGCTGGTTTTCGGCTGAAGGGGCATGCGGAAAGTGTAGCTCTGGGCTGAAACTGCGTTCGGACACCCCGGACCGGGAAATTGACCCATCTCATGGTTCGGCACCCCGTTGGCCTTGATCACCCGATATCCACCCTCCTCCGTTATGCTCACTTGCGGGGCAGGTAAAGAGGATGCTCCCCCCGCTGCCGTCCCAATCTCCTCCACGTGGCCAGGGTGAGCCAGAAGACTTCCCACCAGTGGCCAGAACAGCCCGACTTGGACTAACCGCAACAGCATGAACTTCATCCTATAGTTGAAATTACGCAAAACCCAAAAGGGTTCGCTCTTTTTTTAAACAATTTTCACGCCCGCACGGAAAGGCTACTCGGCCAGGCTTGGGGATGCCAAATTACCTCTTTTGGGCAGAATCTGGCCCCACCTTCTCCACCGGGAGGTGCACCTCCGACCTTTTTAGAAACCAGATGACAAAGGGACTATTCCAATACACGGCGTAAGGTTCCCCCACCCGCTTCCACCCCGCTTGCGCCTTCAGCCACTTTTCGATTTTTTCCGAATTCTTCGCAAAACTCTCCTTCGAATATCCTCCCCGAATTCCGATCGAAGCCACCACTCTCTCCCTCCTCTCCAACCTTTCCACCCCACCCCCCAAACGTAAATCCGACCTCTCGGCTGACTTCGGATCGAGATAAAACACCATCGTCCCTGGCCGGATCCCCGCCTCCACCGGAGTCGTCATCGGCACCTGATTTTGCTGAATCGCTTCGAAGAGTTTGCGAAAGAGGCCGTTATTCTCCCGAAAATACTCCCTCTCCGACCTCGCCCGCAACACCACCCCCGCCGGCAACGTCTTGATCTCACACACTCCCACCTCCGTCATCGGATAGGCCGACTCATACGCTCTCACCGTCTGCGCCACCACCAGAAACCCCCAAGTAATCAATGCGATTCTCATGATTCCAGCGGATTGATCACCTCCAAAAACGAATACTTCCGAAAATCGGTGTCCACACTATAAATTCGATTCACCCCGTGCTGCCGCAAAATCGTGGCCAGATGCGCATCCGAAACCCCATTCCCTCGCAAAGCCATCTTTTCCGTCATTCGCGCGAAATCCTCCGCAAAACTCTCCTCCTCCCCAATCACCCGCACCCGAGGCCAGGCCAGAAGGTCCCTCACATTAGCCCATGCTTTTCTCGGATCGAGGGGATGACGAAAAATGGAGGGATGCGTCACGATCCTCTGGTACCCACAGAGCACCAACCAAGTCAGGCAAAAGAGATCCGGATCCTCCTCTCGCTCCCCTAAAAATTTTTTTGCTGCCTTCTGCTCCGGAGAACCTTCATTGGAGGCAAAGACCAGAAGATTCACGTCCACCGAGTAGCTCATCCCTCCCCCATCGCCCGATAAACCGCATCCTTGTCGTGCAGATTAATTTTCGCCCCCATCGGCTGACTCCGCCACTGCAGCCGCGGCCCGCCCTCCCGCACCCCACTCTTTTTTTTCTCCCTCAACCCCTCCGCCAGAAGCTGCGACGCCAACTCTCCCAAAGTTCTTCCCTCCCTCTTCTGCCATGCCTTCAACTCCTCCAAAACCGGCTTCGCCAAATCTAAGGTTGTCCTCATCCCTACAGGGTACTTTTTTAGCATCAGATGTCAAATTGCAATCATCAAACATCAATTTCCCGGGCGTACCAATCTCCCACTGATCGGCCAGGGCAACGGACCCTCCAACGGTCGGTGCGCCTCCAATAACCCCGTCCCCTCCTCCTTCCCCCGCGCGTAGCTCAACCGCAACATCTCCATCTTCGCGTCGATGTTGTCGATGTGGTGCAACAGAAATGCCTCGGGCGTTTTCGGGGCGACGGGAGAGCCAAACTCTTTCGTCCCATGGTGAGACGCAATCAGATGCAAGAGATGATCCCGTAGCTCCTCCGACGCTGGCTTCAACTCCGCCCACGCTTTCCCCTCGGCCAGCTCCCCCTCCCGCCACAACGCATTGGCCACCTCCACCCCCAGCGAAATATGCCCAATCATCTCCCCTCTCCGACTCGGCACCGAACCAAACCCTCTCTCCCCCGTGTCATTCTCCCAAAGTTTTCCGATGTCGTGAAACAGCACCCCCGCACACAAAAGATCGCCATCCACCTCCGGATACAGTGGCGCCAACGCCCGCGCCACCCGCCACATCTGCGTGGTGTGATCCATCAATCCACCTCGTCTGGCGTGATGATTTTTTCTGGCCGCGGCCGCCCGCCTCCACTTCTCCGCATACTTTTGCAAGGCCCGCTGACAGACCCACCGTAGCCGCGGGTCGTGCATCTCCCCCGCCCACTGCAGACAGCCGTCCCATGCTTTCTGAATTTGCACTTTCCTCTCCTCCCCCCCGTCAAAAAAAGCCTCCACCTCGTTCGGCTTCAATCCCCGCGCCGACGGACTCTCCACGTTCGGACCGTAATCACTCGGCCCAAAGACACCCGTCAGCTCCAAGCACTCCCCCACTTCGGCCGATTGAAAGTATTCGTAGGCGCTGGAGCCGGAAAACATGTTCAGCCCCAGCCGCTCCGTCTCATCCGCTAACTCCACCCGCAGGAAAGGTTTTCCATTTCGGGCCGTTTGCTCCTTCCGTGCGATCAGCTGGGCCCGCACCGCCCCTTTGGCCGGGCCGGTTAATTTCGAAAACTCTCGCAGGGTCATAGGCTGGCCCCGAAGCGATGGATTACACCGACCCGCTGCCTGAGCCGTTGCGACCGTTCGATACCACCAGCCAAACCAATCCACCCGCCACCGAGGCCGGCGCGGCCAACATGAACAGCACGCTCCACCCAAAACCCAGCCCGACCGAATTTAAATCCTTCGAAACGATTTTCGTCCCCACCGCACCGTCCTCTTGCGAAAAACTAAATTTACAGTTCGGACAGGCCACCACCGAAGCCAAGCTGAACACCCCCAATAGCAGGGCCCCCACCAGGTAGGCTCGAGTTGCTTTCATAGTTCAATTTTACTCTCGCGATCAACTTCCCGCAAGTAGGCCGTGCCATGCTCGACTTCCCCTCTCCCATTTTCTAAATTCAAATGGTGGACAAGGCACTTACCCAAAAGATCATCGATCGCCTAGCTGCCTCGAAAAGCCCCGCCCTCCTCGCCCATATTCGCCCCGACGGGGACGCCTTTGGCAGTCTACTCGCCCTCGGCCACGCTCTGCGGGACCGAGGCCAACGCCCCTCCCTTTTCGTGGAGGGGGGAATGATCCCCATGTACCAATTTCTCCCCGGATCGGAGCTAGTTCTCGATCTCCCTGCGCAACTCCCTCCCGAAACCGACTGCCTAGTTGCCCTCGATACCTCCACCCGCGATCGCCTCGGGCAGAACACACACTCGTGGCCACAGCCAATCGACATCGTCATCGATCACCACATCAGCAACCCCGCCTACGGAAAATTAAATCTCATCGTTTCCGAAATCCCCTCCACCACCGGCGTCCTCTTCGAGCTTTTTCAGCAAGCCTCTTGGAAAGTTTCTGCCGCCAACGCCACCTGCCTCTACACCGGTCTCACCACCGATACCGGCTCCTTCCGCTACCGTGGCACCAACGCCCACACCCTCCACGCCGCCGCCCAACTCGTTGAGCTGGGGGCCGACCCCGCCGAAATCGCCAAGCAGTGTTACCTCTCCATCACCCACGAACGCTTTGCTCTTCGTAAGATGGTATCAAATACTATATCGATAAAGGATAATAAAAAGTCTGCCTTTTTGACTATTTTGCCTGACTTTTATGCTAAAACTGGTGCTAAAAGTGAGGATACCGAGGGAATCATCGAGGAGGTCGCATCCATTCAAGGGGTTGAGGTAGGTTCTCTCTTCGAATTCATGCCAGACGGCGGGCTCCGTGTCAGTCTTCGCAGCAAAGGAAAAGTGGACGTCAACTCCATCGCCTCCTCCTTCGGCGGCGGCGGGCACAAAGCCGCCGCTGGGATTCGCTTTGCCAAAGATGCTGAAAAGAATCGCGACCTCGTTCTCGCCGCCATCTCCCAATCGGTTGTCGCCCTCTAAGATCAGCCTCCCCCCAGCCTTGCTATTCCTGCCCATTCTTACCATTCTTTCCCCCTAACCTTTGGTTCCAACCCAAACCTATGATTCCTCAACTCGACGGCCTGCTCTTGGTCGATAAACCTCCCGGACGTACCTCCCACGATATTGTCGACTTCGTCCGCCGCCGCTTCCATCAACGAAAAGTCGGCCACTGTGGCACTCTCGACCCCATCGCCACCGGCCTCCTCATGCTCGTCGTCGGACGAGCCACCCGTGTCCAAGACCTGCTCATGGCCGAAGACAAGGAGTACGAGGGAACCCTCAAACTCGGCGAAACCACCGATACCCAAGACGCCGCTGGCAAAGTGCTTGAGTCCCGCCCCGTCCCCCCGTTCGACCCCCCCGCCATTCAGGCCGCTTTCGAAAAGTTTGCCGGCGAGTTCGATCAAATCCCTCCCATGGTCTCCGCCATCAAAAAAGATGGCGTCCCCCTCTACAAATTAGCCCGCGAGGGCAAGACGATCGATCGCCCTCCCCGCCGCGTTCGCATCGACAAATATGAGATCCTCGAGATCGCTCTGCCTACCGTCCGATTCAAAATTCACTGCACCAAAGGTTTCTACGTCCGCACTTACTGCCACGATCTCGGTGCTCTTCTCGGGGCAGGCGGCCATATGTCCGCCCTCACTCGCACCCGCTCGGGAAATTTCGAGCTCAGCAAAGCCGTCCGCTGGCCCGATCTCGAAGCCGCCGAGGGGGTCGACTACCTCGCCCGCCACCTCATCTCCTTGCCCGAGATCTCTCGCATCCGTCGCACGTGAATCAAGCCGACTCTCTTACCCCATCCCCCTTGGGGAACTCCATCCGACACCTTGCCCTTGGCTTTTTCGACGGCCTCCACCTCGGCCATCAACGGGTCATTTTCGGAGGAAGCATCCCCCACCTCCCCACCGCCACCGCCGTTCTCACCTTCCGGGATCATCCTCTCTCCATTTTGCATCCGGAAAAACATCCCGCCCTCATCACCGGCCTTCCCCATAAACTCCGCCTCCTCTATCGCTGGCAAATCGGTCTGACCATTGCCCTCCCTTTCGACTCCGCGCGATCGCAACAATCACCCGCCGCTTTTCTCGAGGAACTCACCCTCGCTTTCCCCGCCCTGCAAACCGTCTCGGTCGGCCCCAACTGGCGCTTCGGAAACAAGCGTTCGGGCGATGTCCCGCTGCTTTCCACTTGGTGCGATCAATCCTCCATCACCCTCGATAACCCCGCCCCCGTCCTCTACCAAGGGGAACGAATCAGCAGCAGCCGCATCCGCACCGCCATTCAAGCCGGCCAACTATCCAATGCCTCCGCCATGTTAGGCCGCCCTTTCACCATATTGGGCCGCGTGGGCCAAGGCGCTGGTCGAGGCCATAGCTTGGGCTTTCCCACCGCCAATCTCGTCACCGAAGACGAATGTCTGCCCCCCAACGGTGTTTACGCCGGTCGGGCTTGTCTGGCCGACGGCTCATTTCACCTTGCCGCTATTAATCTGGGCACCTGCCCCACATTCGGAGGTAAAAACCGCAATATCGAAGCCCACCTGCCCAAGTTTTCCGGCCAACTCGTAGGCCAGGAGTTAGACCTAGAATTTCATCGTTACCTTCGTCCCGAAAAGAAGTTTCCCGATGCCCGCGCCCTCACCCAACAGATTGAACAGGACGTCGCCGCGGTTCTCGAATCCCGTCCCTAGTTTTTCGAAAACTCCAATTCGTGGCGGATATCCTCCCCCGTGTACAAGTAGTAAACCTGTTCGGCGATGTTCTTGGCGTGATCCGCCGCCCGCTCAAAAAAGCGGGCCACCAGCATCAAATTGAGCGCCCGCGTAATCGTTTTGGGACTCTCCACCATAAAACAGGTCAACTCCCTCTCCAATTGCCGATTAATGTCATCCACCCTCACATCCATCTTAATAATCTCGGCACACTTCTCTGGCGTAATTTCCACGAAAGCATCCGTCGCCCCGCGGATCATCGCGAGCACGTCCCCCCCCATGCGGGGAATGTCCAAGAGTGGTTTCAAAGGCGGTTCATCCATCAGGATTAAACTTCTCCGTGCGATCGAAACCGCCTGATCTCCAATCCGCTCTAAATCGCTCGAGAGTTTGGAGGCCGCCAACATCAACCGACAAGCCAAGGCCACCGGAGCTTGGGTGGCCATAAAACCCGCCACCAACTCATCCACCTCCACCTCCAATCGATCAATCTCTTTATCATCCTGAATCGCTTTGTTGGCTTTCTCCGCACTGCGCTCCACCAGGGACTCTAAGGCCAACTGCAAATTGTTGTGCGCAATACTCGCCATCCGGAGCAGGGTTTCCCGAAGAATGAGGAGATCACCCCGAAAATAGCTTCGCACCCGCTCCAGCTTTTCCTCAGTCGCCTCCAAGGTCGGCGTGTTCATTACTTATGGGTTACGCCTCGGGGCGGCAATGTCAACCGGTCATCCCTGCCTTATCCAAATCGGCCCGAGATGTAATCCTCCGTCTGCGGCTTGGCCGGATTGGTAAACATCCGGTTCGTTTCCCCAAACTCGATCAACTCCCCCAAATACATAAACGCCGTCATATCCGAGATCCGACCCGCTTGCTGTAGGTTGTGCGTTACGATCATCACCGTGACCCGTTTTTTTAGCTCCACAATCAGCTCCTCGATTTTGGATGTGGCAATCGGATCCAACGCGCTGGTCGGTTCATCGAACAGCACCACGTCCGGATCGGTCGCAATCGCCCGGGCAATACACAGTCGCTGCTGTTGCCCTCCCGAAAGATTGTGCGCCATCTGGTGCAATCGACTCTTGGCCTCATCCCAAAGAGCCGCCTCCCGCAGCGCCTTCTCCACTTTTTCATCCAGCTCCTTCCGCTGATTCACCCCCTGCAGCCGTAATCCATAGGCCACGTTCTCATAGATACTTTTGGGAAAGGGATTGGGTTTCTGAAAGACCATGCCAAATCTCATGCGAACCTGAATCGGATCTACTTCGGGGGCGATGATATCGGTCCCATCCGGCTGGACGACAATTCGCCCGACATAGCGGTTGCCGGGGTAAAGATCGTGCATGCGATTCATGCACCGTAACAAAGTGGTCTTCCCACACCCCGACGGGCCGATCAAAGCCGTGACCTTGAGCGCCGGCACATCCATCGAAACACTGCGCAAAACCTGATGATTGCCGTAAAAGAAACTCAAACCCTGAATCTGAACTTTGATCGCCTCGGAGGAACCCGCCGTGGGGGGTTCCGTTCCGGCGCGGGGATTGGGCGAGGAGGAGTTCACCAGGTGATATTCCTCTGGGCACGCTTCCGTAGCAAGATCGCGGCGGCATTCATACTCAGGGTGATCACCATCAGGATGAGGCCCGCCGCCGCCGCGTTGGACTGAAACTCCTCCCCCGGTCGCGACACCCAGTTAAACATCTGGATCGGCAACGCCGTGAACGGGGAAAAAAGCCATTCGCCTGAAACAAAAGGGGCGTGCGCTATCAGGGGAGCCGGGGGCAGAAAAGCAATGAAGGTCAACGCCCCAATCGTAATCAGGGGCGCACTCTCCCCGATCGCCCGCGACATCGCCAAGATGACTCCCGTGGAAATTCCCCCCGTCGAATAGGGCAAAAGATGGTGCCAGACCGCTTGCCACCGCGTGGCCCCCAAAGCAAAGGCCGCCTCCCGAATGCTCGAAGGAATGGTTCGCAACGATTCCCGCGTGGCCACAATGACGATCGGCAGAACCAAACAGGCCAGCGCCAGCCCACCCGCCAAAAGACTTTGCCCAAAGCGAAACTGGTAAACAAAAAGCCCCAAGGCCATCAACCCATAGAGAATCGAGGGCACCCCCGCCAGATTCGAAATATTAATTTCCACGAAGTCGGTCATCCGATTTTTCGGAGCGTACTCCTCCAAATATATCCCGGCCGCCACCCCAAACGGAATCGCCGCCGAGGCCGTCACCACCATCAGCAGCAGAGTGCCCACCCAAGCAGACAAAATCCCCGCCTCCCCCGCCCGTCGGGAGGGAAAAGAGGTCAAAAAGTTCCAATCGATTCTGCCCAACCCATTCATCGCCAAATTGAGCAGAAGCACCCCCAAAACTCCCAAAGTCGTCACCGTCAAAATCATGCCCAACCATCGAAACGCGCGATCGATCAACCTCCGATGACGAGCCCGCTTCTCCTGCGCGTGGTAGAAAGATTTAGGTCGCACGATGGAACCTCCGTCGCAGGGCATGACCCGCCAGATTGAATCCCAACGTCATCAGAAAAAGCACCGCGCCCGCGGCAAAGATCGACTGATAGCCAATACTCCCATGGGGCAGATCCCCTAAACTCACCTGCACAATAAAAGCGGTCACGGTGGCAGCCGATTCGAGGGGATTGATCGTCATCCTCGGCTGTAGCCCCGCCGCAATCGCCACAATCATCGTCTCCCCCACTGCCCGAGAAATCGCGAGCACGTACGCTGCGGCCAACCCAGAAAAGGCGCCCGGAAAAACCACCCTCACCGCCACCCCCAATTTTCCGTCCCCTAAGGCATAAGCGCCCTCCCGCAGAAGCATCGGAACACTCCGCATCGAATCCTCTCCCAACGAGGTGACATACGGTACAATCATAATCCCCATGATCATGCCTGCACTCAACATCGAGAATTGGGAGAGATCAGGATATATTTTTTGCAGCAGCGGCGTCAGGGTCAAAAGGGCAAAATACCCGTAAACCACCGTCGGCACGGCACTGAGCAACTCCAACATCGGCTTGACCCAATCCCGAAATTTGGCGTCAGCAAACTCACTCAGATAAATGGCCAGGATCGTGCCCAGCGGGATCGCCACCAACAGGGCGACGATCGTGGTCACCAAGGTGCCCGCGAGAAGTGCTCCGATCCCGTACTGGGGCTCGGAAAAGAGGGGCGTCCACATCGTATCCGTCAACAGCCGGCCGAAAGGTACCGCCTCGAAAAAAGGCCAGGACTCTTTCACCAAGGTGACGACGATTCCAAAAGTGACCAAGACGGAAGCCCACCCCCCTGCCCGCAGCACCCACACCATCAACTCCTCGACCATCTTGTCGACGCGGCGGGAAGGACTGGGAGGAAAGGAGGCCATTCGCCTACGGAACCAGCGGCCGATCCAAAATCTGATCCATCGGCACGGCCATATCTCCGTGGCCATGGAAGGCCGTGCCTTTTTTCTTTTGCTCCAGCCGTGTGCGAACCTTGCCATAGGCGGACGCAGGCAGCGGAATGTACTTTACCTCTTGGGCCAAGGTTTCGACATGATCCAGATAAAATTCGACAAACTTTTTCACCTCGGGCTTTTCGAGCGACTTCACATTCACGTAGAGAAAGAGGGGCCGAGATAAGGGGTTATAGGTTCCACCCAAAACAGCCGCTTCGGTCGGTCGGCAAGGCGCCATTTTTTTCTCATCCCACTCCACCGCTAAAGCCTTGAGCCGCTTCTGGTGCGCCACAAAATACGCGTACCCCATATAACCCAGCGCATGTTTGTCCCCCTCCACCCCCTGTACGAGAACGTTGTCATCCTCGCTCGCCGTATAATCCCCTCGACTCGCTTTGCTCTTTTCGTTGATCGCCTCCGTAAAGTAGTCAAAGGTCCCCGAATCCGACCCCGCTCCGTATAGCTTGATCTCTTTGTCCGGCCACTCCGGCCGAATCTGATTCCACTTTTTAATTTTTCCCTGGGCCGCTGGCTCCCAGATTTTTTTTAGCTCCGATACCTTAATGGAATCGACCCAATCATTTTTTGCGTTTACCACCACCGTCAATGCATCAAAAGCAATCGGCAGCTCGAGGTATTCAATTCCACCCTGTTTGGCCGCGTCCATTTCCGACTGCAAAATCGGGCGACTCGCGTTCTGCACATCCGTCTCCCCACGCGTGAATTTCTTGAAGCCCCCGCCCGTACCAGAAATCCCCACCGTGACCTTCGTGCCTGTCTCTTTTTGAAAATCCTCCGCCGCCCCCTCCGTGATCGGATACACCGTGCTCGAACCATCAATCTTCACCACCCCCCCTGCCCAAGCCACCTTTGTCAGCAGCCCACCACAGAGCATCAGAGCCCAAAAGGGCTTGCCGAATTTAAAAATCATCCTATGTGCCTATGGCGTGGGCCTAGTGAAGCCAAGCGATGCTTTGTGACAATATGATGTCATTTTTTCTATTTTGAAAAGCTTGTTGGACAATTGTTTATCCGCCACGGCACGGCAGGGTTAGCGTAATTTGCGTGCCCTGCTCCAGCCCGCTTTTTGCCCAAACCTTGCCCCCGTGAATTTGCACGAGATGCTTCACGATCGATAACCCCAGACCCGTTCCCCCCTTCTCCCTCACTCTTCCCCCATCCACCCGAAAGAAACGCTCGAAAATCCGGTCCGTTTTGTCGGCCGGGATTCCCTCCCCCTCATCCCGCACCCCAAACTCCACCTCTCGACCCGACTCCCCTTGGCGCGCGGATAAGGTGACCTGGCTTCCCGCCGGCGCAAACCGTAAAGCATTTTCCATCAGGTTCGAAAAGATTTGGCCCACCCGCAAAATATCCGTCTGCACGGCGGGCAGACCCCCCGCACAATCCAACTTCAACTTCACCCTCTTGGCCGTAAAGGCCCGCTGCCAATCCTCCTGCACCTCTTCCAAAATCTCCCGGGGCGGTCGGGCGACCAAATTCAGCTCCATCTGACCCGACTCAATCCTGGATAATTCCAGCAGATCCCCCACCAGCAGGGTCAAACGCTCACAGTTCCGCTGCAAAACCGACCAAATCTTTTTTCCCTCCCCTCCCTTCAGGACCGCCGGATCCTGTAACGTCTCCAAATATCCCGCCACGATCGAAAGCGGCGTGCGCAACTCATGGGAAAGGTTCGTGACAAACTCCTGCCGCACCATCTCCAACCTTCGCATTTTCGACAGATCGTGAAAAACCACCACCACACCCGATCGCTGCCGATCTCCCTCCACAATCGGAGCCAAATTCACCGCCAAGGTTTGCCCTTGCCCCCCATCAATCCCCGCCACCTGCACCTCCAAATTTTGCGTCGTTCCCCCCTGGTTAATCTCCTCCACCGCACGATCCACCTCAACTAATCGCGTCGCCTCCATCACCGTTCGCCCCTCCGGAGCCTCCACGAAAGCGAACATCCGCAAAAACTCCTCGTTCGCTAAAACAATCCGACCCTCCGCATTGATGACCAAAACCCCCTCCGTCAAACTCGCTAAGATCGCTTGCAAATTCACCCTTTCAATCTCCTCCCGCGAACTGATCCCCTCCAACTTCGCCGCCACGCGCTCCAACTGGCCAATCGTCTCCTGCAATCCCCACGCGCCCCGGCCCACAAACCCCGAGGGCTTTCGTCCCTCCGCCAAATCCACGATCAATCGCTGCAACTGCCGCCAAGGCCGAACCACCTCTCCCCAAAACCAAAGAGCCACCACCACCACCGTGATCCCCCCCGCAAATAGTAGAATCCCTTCCATCCCTCTACCCTGCCCTCACCCCGCCCCACGGGCAAAACTGTTTCCGTGCTGAAAGATCCAGCCGATATCCCCTAAGAGCCTAGCCGATACCCGCTCCCCCTCACCGTCTGAATCACCGCCCCCGCTTTGCCTAACTTATCGCGCAACCGCCGCACATGCGTATCCACCGTCCGCGTATCCAAATTCGCTTGGTAGCCCCACACCTCACTCAAAAGCACTTCTCGCGATAAAATAGTCCCTGCCCTCCTCGCCAGCAGATCCAGCAAACGATACTCGGTCGACGTCAAGACCAGCTTCTTACTTCCAATCGTCGCCGTCATACTGCTCCGATCCAGTTCAATACCCCCCGCCTTCACCGGGGCAGGCTTCGATACCCCTTGATCCGGTTGACGTCGCGCCACCGCCCGCACCCGCAAAAGCAGCTCCCGCGGACTGAACGGCTTCGTCACATAATCATCCGCCCCCACCTCCAAACCCGCCACCTTATCCCCCTCGGTCGACTTGGCCGTCAGCATCAAGATGGGAATACGTGAGGTGGCCGGATTCCTGCGCAAGGCCCGACACACCTCCATCCCACTCATCTCGGGCATCATCAGATCCAAAATGACCACCGAGGGGAGTTCCGCCTTGGCGATCGCCAACCCCTCCGCCCCGTTGTGCGCCTCCAAGACATCGAAACCGCCCGTCTTCAAATTGAGCCGCAACATGTCCCTCACATCTTTTTCATCCTCAATTATTAAAACCCGATCTCGCATCGCTTCCATTTATCTGCCCCCCATCCCAGTAAAACAAGAACCCCAAAGTGACAATATCATGACAAAATTATGCTCCCCAAGTCGCCGCCAACGCCTCCACTTCCGACCTCAATCGATCCACCTCGCTCAACTTCACCTCTGGCTCCGGCACCAAAATCACCTCCCCCGTCACCTTATGCTCATACACCGTCACCCGCCCCTCCGGTCCCGTCGTCCGCTCCCGCACCAGCAAAATCTTTCTTCTCTCCAGCAAAAGCGCAAAAAGGAAAATCACCCGCGCCTCGGGACTCTCCGTCTGAACGGGTTGACCCAACCGCCGTCGCAGCTCCGCCTCCGCCCGCGCCGCCGGGGGCTCTTTCTCTACTTCGGGTGGTCGCGCTCGAAATTTTCCCTTCCAAAAACAGAAGTATGTCGGCCGACTCTCCTCCCGACTCCACACCTCCTCCGCGTAGTCCCTTCTCTCCATCCCACCCTCACCCGCGACCAGCACGGTGTACACCACCTGCCCGTCGGAAAAATCCTTTCCCGTCCCCGCACAAAGATGCGCCCGTGGGCGAATACTCCAATCCATCCACCTTTTCTAGCCAGCCAGATTCAGTTGAAAAGAACCCCCTTCCAGCCAATCTCTCTTCATGGATCCCCATTTTCTTCAACCCGAACACCTCCACGTCATGCTGAATCACTTTCCGATTATTCTGACCCTTCTCGTCCCCCCCATCCTACTGGCCGGGCTGTTCTTTCAGCAAAAGCCGATCCTTGCCGTCGGCTTCTCCCTTGCTCTTCTGGGCGCTCTCACGACCCCCGTGGTCATGCAAACCGGACACTCCGCTCACACTCGGTTTGAGATGGGTCAGATCCAGCCCCCGCTGGACGAAGACGGGGACATTGCTTCGGAAATGCACGAAGATATGGCCGAAAAGGCCGCCCCCATTCTATACCTCGTCGGTTTTGGAGGCATCGCTGGACTTCTGACTCTCCGTTTTCGCCCCGCCTGGGCAAAAGGTGCCGCCCTCGCCGTCACTCTGGCGGCAGGCGTCGCCTCCATTTTCACCCTGCAATCCGCCCAACTGGGCGGCCGCATCCGCCACCCCGAATTTCGCATCCAAAGGAAAGCCCGCCCATAATCCACAAAAAATCGGCTTGTAACCCCCTGTCCTGCAACGACATGCTTGGGGTCGTAGGTCGAATAAGTAATTGTTGGTCAAGGGTTTACAAGTCGATTTTTTGATTTTGGGGTCGTAGGTCGATTTTTACTAAGATAAAGCCCGACCGGTTAGAAGCGCGGATCGTATTTTGAACTCTTCCGCCGCATTCCCTCCACTATCTAAGAATACGCGCCAGTTTTCTGGTTTGGGGGTGGGCCAGGTGGCCAATCGAATCCCCAAGTCGGGTTGACCACAACTTGACCAGGTCCAGTTCATCGGATTTTCACATAGCCCCGCACGAACTGGATTTCTTTCAATATACCGAGCAACCAGCAAAAAGATCTGATTCCCTCTGACCAAATGGCAGCGGTATCGGCTCTGATAAACTGCCCCTCGACCGGTGGACTCAGACATCTTCCTCCAACGAATCGCATGAGTTGCCCCGAGCCATTTCAAAGCGCGACTGATCAATTTACCATCCCGACAGCTCGCCAATAAATGCCAATGATTGGGCATGACGCAGTAGGCATAAACATCAAGTGGATAGCGCTGCATCGCCTCTCGGAACGTTTTCATCCAAACCCGATACTCCCCTTCGTTCGAAAAAAGCTTCACTTTTTCGGTTGCCCGGTTGCACAGGTGATAAACCTGCCCTGGAATTAAAAATCTTTTCGGCCGTGCCATATAAGATTAAACCGCCGAAATGGAAAAAGGGTTCGGCGATATTTTGCATAATTTTCAGCCTTAATATGGGGTCGTAGGTCACTTGGCAAAAACTGGCTTGCAAAGTGTTGTGCCACAATGACTTATTGGGGGTCGTAGGTCGAATAAGTGGTTGTGGGACAGGGGTTTACAAGCCGAATTTTTGATTTTGGGGTCGTAGGTCTATGTCAAAAACCAAGCATGTAAGGACATGACTTACAAGGGTTTATATGGGGTCTGAGGTCGTGTAATTCGTTGAAAGCCAGCTGCTTGGAAGGGAGTTTTTTGAATTAGGGGTCAGAGGTCATAGTTATTAAGCTATGAAGGGATTTGCCTTGAGATAAGTATAGCCAACTTTACCTACGATTTTTTTTTCGATTTTAGTGTGCCTCCAGAAGGCGCGTTTGATTTTTTCGTACCCTCTGCTTTGGTAGGTTTTTTCTTGGCTTTTCCTTCTTGGTCGGAAACGGCCACCCCTGCCTCCTGCAAGTAATCTTCGAGCTGGTTAGTCGCGAGTGGGGGTGGCTGAACCTCCTCCTGAACAACAGATTGAACCATCGCCTCCTGTTCAGGCGTGAGCATTACTTTGCTCTCCCATAGGCTTGCCACAACCGCCATCGATCCTAAACGACGCGCCCGTGGGTGGAGATGGGTCCTTGCCCTTTGCAGACCTTCGGTCCAGAGCAACTCCGCCTCGGCTTGATTCCCCATGCGCCAAAGTAATTCGGCGATTTCAGCATAGCACTTCGGCTGAGCCATATAAGGATTCTCAGGAATGGTTTCTTTCGCCTGGAGAATCCATTCCGATGCCTCTGGGGTTTTGTCGGATTCCATCAAGGCCCTGGCGACAAGAACCCTCCCCAAGGTGCCAGACTCAATTCGAGGACTAATTTGCAGACTGGTTTTTTGCGCCTTATCCAAGAGACGCGCCGAATCAACTTTAAGACCGAGCCTGTCCGCGGCTTTGGCCAGGGAAATATATGCTTGGACGCGGTCGACAACATACATCAAATCGGCCCGCTCCTCCGCTTTGTTTAACCATTTGGCCAACTTTTCGGAAGACCCCGCCTCGGGACGAATGCTCAATGCGATCACCTCGAGAAGCTCAGGTTCCGTTCGCACACCCACCTCGTCCAGGGAAAGTTTGCCCCTACGAATTTGCTCAGCTTCGATCAACGACTGAGCCACGGCCACATCGGCCGGATCAAAGAGCTTCTCTTTCCACTTCTTCGCCATGGCCAATTGATCCGTCGCCGCGTAGGCGTGCGCCATTTCAATGGCTAACTCTCTCGGCATGGTAAGAAAAAAACGGGCAGATTCCTGCTCCGCTTTCTGCAGATAGATCCGCGCGACTGACAGGTCCCCTTTTTGGGCAAAAAAGCATGCCAGCTTGGCCATTCCCACCAGGCCATGGTGAGTGTCCATCGCTTCTAATATTCCCATGGCTTGAACTGGGTAACCCGCTTGGGCCATTTGGACCGCCAACCCTTGACCAGCTAAATCCTTGGCGTCTTGATCCCCACGAATCCCAGACCAAAGCTCTTTCATCAAAAGCAGCTGTGGTGGCAAAGGCTCCTGCTTATCTTTCAAAGACTTGGAACCACACCCGACCAAAAAGCCGGCTAGCAATATCGTCATGACATAAAAAAATTTCATATATCGATCCTCCAAAAAAAGAGCGGGGGGAGCCAAGCTCCCCCCGCTCAGGACAACTCAGTAGGCTAACTTTTACAGTGCCATCACGCGGACAAAGATCTGGGTGCTACCTTTGCCAGCAAGATCAACCGTGGCAGAATTACCGTTACCAACCACAACTCCATCCGTCAAACCAGTGGCGGAGTTCACCGGAAGATAAGTTTTTCCACCATCCTCCGACGCTTGGACAGAGTACTTGACCCCATTGGCTGTCGGGAATGTGACCCTAGCAATGTTACCCGTGACTACACGAGAAACGGTAGGCACAGGGAACGCCGCGGTGGCAAAACCACCTTGCGGGGCGACACCTACATCCTCAAGAACTGACCAACCACTGAGCCAGTTACCATCTTTGAAGGCGCCACGGAAGTCGGTTTCGACAAACCAACCGGACTTACGGGCGTAGCCATCCCCACCAGCGGTTTGGCTGGGACGGACACCAGCATCCACCAAGGCACCGGTGCGAGGATCCAAACTACCATAGTAACTAGCAATGGAGGCAGGGGTAATCACGGGCGAACCTGCGCTGTTTGTTTTGCCACCATTTAGGAGGGTGCTCACCGTGGTAACCGGGAGCGAACGAACTGCGTTGGTCAAACCAACCACAAGCTGATACCCGGTATTGTTGGTCAACTTATTTACCACAGTAGCGTTATTTGTCTCACTGCCGGAAATAACCTTTAGCGAGCTACGAACCGCAAAGGTCGTGCTGCGAAAGAGCAAATCCTCCTCAGTGGGTGTGGTAGAGTCACCGACATTGTTGAACTCACCGCCGGTGGCACGCATGTTTAAGAAACGGTGGATAGCACCCGTGCCGTCTGTGCCAGCAACTGCCGTCGCCAAGGTTCCGTCCACAAGGGTCAAATCACTGGGATTTACGTAGACGCTATTAAATACCTTGCCGCCAACGTTGTCCTTTCGGTCGATACCATCGAAACCGCCACCGATACCGGTATAATTAAAGACGGTTGGTACAGAGTAAGGCTTACCGTTTTTCACACTCTCAGGCCCGTCCCACTCGCCGAGGATATCACCTTCGTTGCCAACGGCACGACCCGTGGTCGTACCATCCTGGAAGTAGACATTGCCTTGCAGCTGAAGCATGAACTGAACATTACCATTATAACCCTGGTCAATATCGAAGCCATCGTCACCACCGGCTGTGCCCACGATGTAGCGGAAGTGATTCCTACCGCCGAAGGGCTCAAAATCGTCGTCCGCATTGTTATAGATTTCAACAAACTCGATGGAGGTGTTCCGGCCGAGAGCTCCCGAGGTCAAGCCATTGAGCTCGTTATCAGGCGCAAAGAGAAAGCCACCGAAGCGAAGGCTAACGAAGCGGAGGGAGCCGCTGTTGTCGTTATCATCCGCGCCACCATAAAGTCCTCCGGAGAATGTGTACCCCGCGCGCGGAGAGATTCCGTAGATAGAGCTGTCGATCGCAGCCGTGCCTTCAATAAAGTTGGCACCAACACCTTTGGTTGAGGTCGCGATAACAGGTGCACTGATGTTGCTCCCGTCGTCCAGTGTACCGGTCGTGTTAAAGGCGAGTTTAGCCTTGCCGAGCATGACCAAGCCACCCCACTCCTGGTCAACTTGAAAGCGAGGCGTTGAAGCGGAGGCGCTCGAGGTGTAATCCCGAGGAGTAAAGTCCTGGTAGACGCCAGCTACTTCCTTTCCTTTGCCGCCATTGGCAATCGTAGGGATCGTGGTCGCACCACCGGCAACAAACGGGTCGTCCAGATTGGTCATGACGATTGGAGCGTCCGCCGTGCCTTGGGCGACGATCTTTGCCCCACGGCAAATAAAGAGTGCGCCGGGGTCATTTGGGTTGGTGGAAGTTCCCCCAGTAACCGTGTTAGCTTCAAAACGCACGATGGTTCCGGGCTCAATCGTTAAGACCGCTGGCTCCTCAACGAACACCATTTTGTCGACCACGTAGACCTTATCCGCAGTCCAACGCTGATCTTGGTTGATCAAGCAGATTTTGCCGGCCAAAACAGAAGAGCTATTGTTGACGATATTGCCCGGAATTTCCGAGACGTACACGAATTTTCCGGCTTGGGCAGTGTGACCCAATCCAGCTAGCGCGAGCGCTAGGGAGACGATTTTGAATGTTTTATTCATTTGTGATATTTCCTTTTTGTTTTGTGTGATTGTTTAGGCCCGACGACGACGGAGTGCCACAAGTGCGGCAACACCAGCAACAAGCAGAGAAAGACTGGAAGGCTCCGGCACAGAAGCAGAGGCCAGCGTGGTACCGCCCTCCGACCCGCTTATCCCGCCTACGAGGGCGGTGAAAAACTCGGGATCATTAATAAGTCCAAGATAGTTTTCAGTCGCAATAGCCTCAGGATCATATCCCAATAAGGCGGCATTAAACTGGCCAACGAAAACCTCACGGGTATCCACCGACGGGTTAAATGAGGCGCTGCCAGAAGTTAACACCAAGTAGGCAAGTGATGGATTGCCAATAGTCGGCACTCCATTGCCATCAATGGAACTGGACGTATAAAGCTGCCCGCCAGGACCAGCAGTGTAGTTGAAGTCAAATACATTGCCGTCACCATTGAGTGTAAGCAAACCGCCAGTCAGTGTCCCAGAAGCCAACTGGGTGAAACCATAGTTAGAACCACTGGTGCTCCAGCTCAACCACTCGGTCCCGCTCCCTACGTTGCCGTAGCTAAAGGTTCCGATTTGGTAAGTGTAACTGGATGAGTTTCCCGAGGAGTTGAGCAATGTGGTGCCATCATATGCACCAACATAGCCGGTATAGTTTCGTTGGGCTTGAGCCGTTGTTGCCGTTAGGGCAATCAGGCCGGCGACCACCATCGATTGGATTGTTTGTTTCATGTTTTTTCTAATCTCCTTATTTTGTTTATGATTTACGTTGAAAACTACGCGCTAGGCAGAAGAGGAAGCCTGCCCCCGCCACTAGGATCCCAGAGGTTGGCTCCGGAACAGTTTGAACAGTTTGGAATCGACCTGCACCTTCCCCATTGTCGAAAAGTGTACCGACGAGGATAGATGGCGCTGCATCGGCGTCTACAGAGGGCACGACCAGAGCGATGTCGATTGCACGAGCCAGATCGTCTGTTCCGGGATAGGCAGAATTCCATCGGATAGAACCGAACTCAGTTGCGCCCGCGGTAAAAAATACCGCGTCGATAAAGCGGGCAGCTAGGCCCGTGTCATCACTTATGGTGCGCAGATAGAGCTCATCCGATCCATTGAACGTCATGCCGCTCCAAGAGTCAGATGCGCCAATGGTGAAGTAGGTCGACAGAGCGCCGCCCAGAGCTGCCGTGGGATCAGGCATGGCGGCTGCAGAAGCCACTGCCGATGCCAAGGCCGCGGAGTAGTCCGAGACACTGTCCTTCCAACTGCCGATGAAAACCGCCCCCGAACCTAGGTCAACCCCTGAACTGTTCGTCAGAACGTTGTCGCTGACAAGTTGCAGCCCTAGGTCAATCGTGGCAGCCCTCAGAGGACTTGCTCCTCCAAAGGCAACCGCAGCCATGATTGCGGTTACTTTGATTAAGCTTTGAACTTTCATGTTGTTTGCCTGGGTAAGGAATTACAGGTTACTGGGTGTAAGCCGGGTCGATGCCGAGCTGGCGGGCACCCGCGCCCTCTTTTTTGATGAGCACGGCAGATCCTGCGGGTATGACGAGGTTGTTGGCGGAACCAGCGGCACCACTGCGGGTGGATTTCCAGGAGGGAGCGTTCGTGGTCGACCCGTTCCAGAATCCTCCGGTGTACCCGTTGGCAGACGGCGATGCGGAATTCACATAGCTTTGTACCGTACCTGCCGATGTCAGAACACGAACCTCATCGCAAGCTGAAATTAAGGTGCTGGTTTTCACATAGCGGTGAAGCCCAGTTTCAGCAAGGGTTGTGTCCTTGAAATTTGGGGTAGAAACGGCAAAGACCGCGTTGTCAGCACCTTCCAAAAGGGCTTGCAGGCGGGTCGGACGGTAAATCCCCGTCAAGTACAGGGTGGCATCCGTAGTTTTATTCCGTTTTACATAAATTCCACCCGACAGAGGGACACGGACCTGCGAGTAATCGATGCCAGTCACCACGTTCCGGGTGGGCTTCCAAGCTGAACCCGTCCAGTAGTAGAGCTCGAGCACACCACTGCGCACCAAGCCAATGTTGTCCGCGCTGGAGGCCAACCCACCTGATAAGCCCGAGGCGGCGATCGCGGCGGCATTGTTGCCAAAGAGGGTCCCAAGAGTCCAATCCTTGCGGATGACGTACTTAGTTCCAAGCTCAACCGGGAGAGCAAATCCGCCCACGACGGTTACGCCGCCAGTGGAAAAGGACGAGATGATCTTGGTCAGCCCAATGTTTGCCCCCGAGGTGATCTCGAGGACGTACTGATTATCTTCCGTCGCGAAATTGTTGTCAGTCACGCGAGCGGTGCTGGCCACGGGATTGCCAAGGGCAGCTAGGGCAGAGGCATCGAACCCGGAATCCGAGAAAACGGTCGAGCTGTTGCTGTTGGCCGGCACCGTGGTTGTTACCAAACCCTCATAAATGGAGGGCCGTGCCACGGGAATACCGACAAACTTTACGCCAGCCACGCCACTAGTCTTAGCGGGAATGGTGACAGGAAACAGGGCGCTAGCCTCGCCGACACCGGCGCGACTGGCTGAGGGTCCCGCGAGAATGGCAGCGGCCACCATCGCGAAAACGAACGAAGCTTGATTTTTCATATTTGTATTTTCTCCTTTGATAATTGGTTTTGGTTTGCTCAAACTCCCCAAAACGTACTCAGCGATCGCTTTTTTGCAACGGGTTTATTGTTACAATTTCAAGACAGTTTTCTTACCACCCCCGCAACCCTGTCTGAGGAATCGATTCGGGCGGAGGCAGACCTGCCTAGACTCCCCCTCTTAATCAAATTGCCTCTTCTCTTAATTTAAAACGCTGACTCTGGCAGGCAAAGGAGGGAGCCCTCCTTAAAGAATCATCCCGAACTATCAGCCACTATAATTTTCTAGATGTTGTGTTGAAATGGTTTTCACCTCAAAGCCGAAAAAAAATAACGCTATATGTAGTTATTCTCAATTGTGACAATTTGGTGGCAGTCGGCCCAGGCTCTTGATTTTTTGGCCCACGAGAACTTAGTTGATCTGAGTAGGGTCGCCCCACTGGTTCTCTAAATCTAGGACTAGCGCCGCCCTTTACTGAACTTTCATAATATGGAAACCGAATATTATAACAGAAGAAGGGGGAGGAAGCTAGACTCAGCTTTAGCTGAACGCATCTGGCCAAAGGGCATCAGGCACCTATTGGCACTTTTCGCTACCTCGTCCTTTATACTCCTCGCTTCTGTCGCCCGCTCGGAAAACCTATTTGTCAGCCTCCCCTTCGCCGGCGGCTATACGCAGGCCGATGGCTCGGCCATTGAGGACAGTTATACCTTCCGTCTGGGTTCCTTCACCCTGGATCCAGACACTGACGCGGCCGGCATCGCTACCCTGTTGACCGGCAACAACGCGGTGGCCAACCTAACCAACGGGGCGAACTTTCAGGAATTCGGAACCTTAGCCTGGGGGAATCGAGATGGAGGCGACAATCTGGGATTTGAGTTTGATGCTGCTGCTCTCATTAATCGGGATATATTCCTTCTGATTTTTGATTCGGCGGCCAATAATCTAGGTGGGGCTAGCCAAATTGGCGTTTTCCGATTTTACAACGACCCAAGATCACCCGCTGTCTTTGAGGACCGCACCTCCTCGTTGGACAAAGAGCTTTTTCTTATCCCTCTGATGGAATCCGACCCGGATAATGATGCTTTTTTTACCCCGTTTTTCGGCAATCTGCGGTTTAATGATTCCAGCAACACCACCACCATCCTGGCCGAGGCCGCGGGCGGCCTAGCCATCACCAGCGGCAATCCGCCCAACGGCGTGGAGGACGACCCCTTTGCCGGGTACACGATCACCGCCAACAATGGGGCCACGCTATTTTCCGCCACGGGCCTACCGGACGGCCTGTCCGTTAATGCCGCCACTGGGGAGATTTCAGGTACGCCGACCGAATCGGGAACGTTTAACGTGACCTTGAAGGCCAACAACCCTTTTTTCGTTGAACTCTCCAAATCTGTCACCCTGACCGTGGCAGCAGCGGTGGGAAATCCCCCGGTGATCACCCCGCCGACAAACCAGACCCTCGTCCGTACCGCCAGCTTCTCCTTGGACATCTCCGCCACGGAAAATCCGACCAGTTACACCCTGCAGGGGGCACCGGCCGGATTGTCCATCAACGCCCAAGGCCAGATTCGGGGGAGCACCACGGTTGCTGCTGGTGATTACGTGCTCACTGTCACTGCCGCCAACCCGGGAGGGAGCAGCCAAGAGACCTTCACCTTGACCGTCTCCAACCCCACGGTGACCCCATCCTCGGCGGTCGTGAACGGGGCGCTCGGCGCGGCCATTACGCCCGTCACCATGATAATTTCTGCAGGAACTACCGCCACTTTCAGCGCCAGCCTACCCGCTGGCTTGTCGATTGACGCTGCCACTGGGACTGTTAGTGGAACGCCCTCTTCCGTGGTCGCGACCACCTTGAGCACGATTACGGCAAATTTCGGATCGGGCGTCTCCGCCACCACCGATCTGGAATTTACGGTTGTCAGCGCTGCGCCCTCTCTGCTTCCGCTCGCCGCCGGAGAAAGTGAGCTGACCCGGAATTCTTCCGTCAATTTCGCCCTCGAAATTGATCAAAGCGTTGGGTCAGTCGGGCCATATATTTACTCGGTTGTGGGAAGCCTCCCGCCCGGAATTGAACTCGACGGCACGCGGGGCACGCTTTCAGGAAGCCCCAAGACTTTGGGAGAGTTCCCGGTGGTTTTCCGAGTCCGATCCTTGAACTCTGTCGGAACCAGTGCAGATCTACCGGTGACTTTTACGGTGGAGGCCCCCACCCCGCAGATCACCGGTCGCCTTTTCGTCGGTGGCGGCGTGAACAAACCTTTTATCTATAACGCCCGCAGTAACGATACCCATACTTGGCAGCTCATTGGGGCCCCTAGCTGGCTGAGCCTCTCCGGAAACGTGCTTTCGGGGGTTCCTTCCGCTGGAGGAACTTACCGCGTCACTTTGGTAGCCTCCACCACGGGTCGCCTGGGAAATGCGATTGAGGATCGAGAGACACTCACCATTACGGTGACGGCGGGACGGCCGGATCCCTCTGCTTTTTCTTTTGCATCTGGAATTATGCGCGTCGGCGTGCCCGTCTGGCACAGCAATGGGGCGGAAGGGGTGTTTTTGTTGGGTCAGGATCAAGGGGATAACTCATCTATGTATTTCAACGCCTCTGGACTCCCGGTAGGGCTGAACTTCGGAAGAAAATGGGTGGACGATTCCGCCAGTGCGGATCCCCTTGTCGGAAGCTGG